>NZ_JBBDGN010000009.1:0-124178 GCF_037204145.1 Microbacterium istanbulense | reverse complement strand
GTGACTGCAGCAGGGGGTCTCGGCGCCCTTCGACAAGCTCAGGGACCAAGGCCGGGGCTCGGCGCCCTTCGACAGGCTCCAGGGACCCAGGCTGGCTAGGTGCCCTTCGACAGGCTCAAGGACCCAGGCAGCGGCTAGAGCACGCGGGAGAGGAAGTCCTGCGTGCGCTGGTGCTGGGGGTTGCCGAGCACCTCACGCGGGTCGCCGTCCTCGACGATGTGGCCGCCGTCCATGAAGATCAGGCGCGAGCCGACCTCACGGGCGAAGCCCATCTCGTGCGTGACAACGAGCATCGTCATGCCCTCGTCAGCGAGGTCGCGCATGACCTGCAGCACTTCACCCACGAGCTCCGGGTCGAGAGCCGAGGTCGGCTCGTCGAAGAGCATCATGTCGGGCTTCATGCACAGCGCCCTGGCAATCGCGACACGCTGCTGCTGCCCGCCCGAGAGGTGACCGGGGTAGGCATCCGCCTTGTGCGCGAGACCGACGCGCTCGAGCATCTCGTGCCCGATCTTCTCGGCCTCTGCCTTGGAGCGCTTCTTCACGCGACGCTGGGCGACGGTGAGGTTGCCGAGCACGTCGAGGTGCGGGAAGAGGTTGAACCCCTGGAACACCATCCCGATGCGCGTACGCACCCGGTCGATGTCGGTCTCGGGGTCGGTGACGTCGATGCCCTCGATGAGGATGCGACCGCCGGTCGGCTCCTCGAGCAGGTTCACCGAACGCAGCAGCGTCGACTTGCCTGACCCCGAGGGGCCGATCACGCAGACGACCTCGCCGGGCATGACGGTCAGGTCGATGCCCTTGAGGACCTCGTTCTCACCGAATGTCTTGACCAGGCTCTGGATCTCGATGGCCGGGGCGTGGATGTCGATCAGGTCGGTGCTCATCGTTCTCTCGCCATCCGTCGTTCGAGCCAAGCTGTGTACCGCGTGAGGGGAATCGTCACGACCAGGTAGAGCAGCGACGCGACGATCAGCGGCGTCGCATTCGCGTATGCCGTGTTCGCGTCGCGCGCGAAGGTCGTGAGCTCCTTCGACCAGATGAAGCTGCCGGCGATGAACACCAGCGAGGTGTCCTTCAGCAGCAGCACCAGCTCATTGGTCATCGGGGGGATGATGATCCGGAAACCCTGCGGGAGGATGATCCAGAACATCGTCTTCATCGGCGACATGCCGAGCGAGCGAGCCGCTTCGGTCTGCCCCTTCGGCACTGCTTCGATGCCTGCACGGATCACCTCGGCGATGTACGCCGACGCGACCAGCATCAGGCCGAGAAGACCTGCACCGACCGGACCGCCCGGCACCTTCCACCCGAACGCGATCGGCACGATGAAGGCCACCGAGAAGATCGTCAACAGGGCGGGAAGGCCACGGAACAGCTCGATCCAGGCCGTCGCGAACCAGCGGAAAAGCGCGATGCTCGACAGCTTCATCAGCGCGAACAGGATGCCCAGAAGCAGGCCACCTGCGAACGCGATGATCGTGTAGAGGATCGTGTTGCGCAGCGCCACCGTGATGATCTCGGGGAACAGCTTCGCGGCAACCTCAAGGTTGAAGAACTGCGGGATCGCCTTCGACCAGTTGACCGACAGCGCGAACGCTGCGATCACACCGAAGAAGATCACGTACATCACAGCGCGGTACATGCGCGTGCGTGTCTGTCGTCTCAGCGCCATCGCCAAGACCTCCGATCTGCTGAGAAGGGCTTACTTCGCGGTGAAGAACTCGTCGTAGATCTCCTGGTACTCACCGCTGTCGCGCAGCTCCTTCAGAGCGCCGTTGACCGCCTCGAGCAGCTCGGTCTTCTCGCCCTTCTGGAAGGCGAAACCGTAGGACTCGTCGGTGTCGTAGGTCTCGACGATCTTGTAGGTGTCGTCGGCCTTCTCGTGCTCGAGGTTCACCGGCTGGTCCTGCAGGATGGCGTCGATCTGCCCGGCCTGGATCGCCGGCCACAGCTCGCCGTCCGAGGGGTACTGCACGAGCGTGGCACCCTTCGCGTTCTCCTTGGCGTAGTTCTCACCCGTGGTGCCCTGCTGCACGCCGACGTTCTTGCCGTCGAGGTCGTCGATCGACTCGATGCCCGACTCGGTCGAGACGAGCAGCGACTGCAGCGAGTCGTAGTACGGGTCGGAGAAGTCGATGTTCGCCTTGCGCTCTTCCGTGATGGTCATGGCCGAGGCGCCGATGTCGCACGTGCCGGCAGCAAGCGTGGTGCCCGACTGCAGGGCGTCGAAGCCCACGTCCTGCACGGCCAGCTCGAGGTCGAGCTTCTCGGCGACGGCGGAGAGGATCTCGATGTCGAAGCCGGTGTAGCCGGTGCCGTTGTCGCCACCCTCCATCTCGAAGGGCGGGTAGGGGATGTCCGAGCACACCGACAGCGTGCCCTCGGTGACGAGGCCGTAGTTCGCGGAGGCGTCATTGCCACCGTCGGCGGGCTCCGCCGAGTCGTTCGATCCGGCGCAGCCGGAGAGAGCCAGAGTTGCCGACGCCACAAGGGCGAGACCGGCGATGATGTTGCGACGCTGCATGTGCACTCCAGAGAGTCGAGGGCGAGGGGGCCCACGTGCGGGTAGGTGGGAACATCCTGTCATGCACCACGGCCGTCACGCGAGGTAACAGACCGCTCGGGCATCACATTTGCGTTGCGGTGCGCCCTGTTTCAGCAGCTCACAGCGCGATGTCGACCGCGGCGCGCCCGGCCGCGACAGAGCGGATGTACGCGGCCGCCTCTTCGTGTGCGGGATGCACCTGGTAGGCCTCGAGATCGTCGAGCGAGTCGAAGTCCGACACCAGGGTGACGTCCCAGTTGGCATCCGGATATTCGGTGTTGGCACCGGCGAAAACCGCCCGCAGCTGGGGCACGACACCGTCGAGGCCGTTCAGCAGGCGCGCCACCTCGGCGGCCTGAGCGGCGCGCTCGGCGGCATCCGCTCCGTTCATCTTCCACATCACGACGTGACGGATGCTCACTTCGTTGCCTCCTCGAGGGCAGTACGCAGGCGGTCAGGCGACACGCGCCAGTGCGCGTGCAGGTCTCCGTCGATGAGGATCACCGGGATCTTCTCCCACCACAGCTCGTACAGCGCAGGGTCATCGGCAATGGATGCCCGCGCGACCTCGATCTGATCGGCGGCGGCGTCAGGCAGGTCGGCGATCACCGCGTCGACCACCTCGGCGGCGACGTCGCACAGGTGGCAGTCGGGCTTGCCGATGAGGGTCAGCGTGGTCACGCCGACGGCACCTCGATGTCGCGGCCCTGGGCGATCCACTCGCCGGTGCCGCCGTCGACGTTGGTGACGTCGTAGCCGCGCGCTTCGAGCGCCTGAACGACCCGCGCCGAACGTCCGCCGGCCTGGCAGATCACGTCGAACGCCTCGGCGGGCAGTTCGTCGAGGCGGTCTCCGATTTCAGACATCGGCACGTTCACGGCGCCGGGCACGTGACCTGCGGCGAACTCGTCGCGCTCGCGCACATCGATGAGCGGCACGCCAGAACGGGCGGCGAGCTCTTCTACGGTGATCGACTTCATGGCTTCCTCCTGCGACGCAGAGACACGAAGCGCCCCGTCGACCGCAGATGCTGGTCGGGGGCGCTCGGTGTTCTTCGCCGCTTACTTCTTGTTGCGGCGCTGGTGGCGAGTCTTACGAAGCAGCTTGCGGTGCTTCTTCTTCGCCATGCGCTTGCGGCGCTTCTTGATGACAGAACCCACGGAAACCTCACTAAGTCAGGGGCTGGGCGCCACTGCGTGTGACACCCGGGTACGGGCACGAAAAAAATGCCTCGGACGAGTCTAGCAAACGCGGGGAGGTGCCCCGCACCGGCTCAGCCCGCGTCGGCGATCGGTCGCTGCAGCGCGTCGGCCACGGCAGACTCCGGAACACGGTAGCTGCGGCCGAAACGGATCGCCGGCAGCTCGCCTGCGTGCACCATGCGATACACGGTCATCTTCGACACGCGCATCAGCTCGGCGACCTCCGCGACCGTGAGGAATCGAACGTCTTGAACATCGGGCATCCCACGTACCCCTTTCTGCTGAAGCACACTCTATGGTGCGGGAGCGACGCCTGTAAACCTGTGTGACCTGTGTGATTCCCCGGACTGCGCAAGCGTTGGCCCGGCAGCGCGTTCATGCCGCCACGTGACCGCCAGGTCGCGCATGACGAGGGCGCTGTCGAAGCGTGCCGAGCCCGCCGGTAGCCCATCGAAGAACGCCGATGAGATCGCATGCACGCGGCCGGACCGCACGGCCCATCCCTCGGCCGCCAGCGAGACCGCGTCGACTCCGCCCCCGCGTCGCGGCGACCAGCCGACCGCCCCCGCCCGGTAGAAGTCGGACGCCTGCTGCGGGGTGTCGAACAGCTCGCTGGCCCAGTCATCGGCATCCTCAACATCAGCCTGGGCGCTGTAAGCGCCGGCCTGCACCCGGACTCGCGACCGGGTGGCGGACTCCTCCGTGTGGATGCGCGCATGCTGCTGGATGCCGGGAAAGACGCGGCCGCCTGCCAGGCCCGCGATGGCCGACGACGAGTGCCGATGCGACACGTAGACCCCGTGGCGGGTGACGTTTCCTTCGTCCCACTCCACCGCAAAGCGGTGCGCCACCGCCTCGGAGGAGGCACCGACCTCGGGCGCCAACCATCCCGGCCGTAGCGCCTCCAGCCGGATCAGGCACAGCCCGCCGACAGCCGAGCCACGGACGAGCTGCGGCCGAAACGGCGCCGGGACGATCTGCGCGGCGATGTCGGGATCGACCCGATAGGTCACGAGCAGGCGACGCCGCATTCGGGCGCGCACGACGCTGATCATGCGCCAGCCCCCTCGGCGCCTGCGGCGGTCAGGTCGGGCCGGTCGCGGTCATGATCGCGCAGCGCGCGCAGCACGATCTGCTCGGGGCACACGGTCGAGAGGAAGTCGCCGACCGACAGCGCGAGGCGTTCGCCGACCAGCGAGTAAAGGATGCGATTGCCGTCGCGGCGTTCACTGACCAGTCCCGCGTGCCGGAGCACCGAAAGGTGGCGGGAGATCGTCGGCCCGGATGCACTGAAGGCTGCGGCGATCTCGCCCGCCGTGCGCTCACCGGGCTTGAGGTCTTGCAGGATCTGCCGCCGCGTCGGGTGCGCCAGCGCAGCGAAGATGTCACTCGCGGATTCGCTCATATCGCGAGCATAGCTATTTAGCTAAATAGCTACAAGAGAAAAAGACGCGATGCGGGATCAGGTGCCGAGGCGCTTGAAGGCCGACGCGACCACGTGCTTGGCCGATGCTGCCGCCCTGCCCACGACTTCGGCGGCGTGCGCGGCACCGTCCGGCAACGGCCCGACCGGGATGTCGATATCGGGGGCCTGATCGCCGAACGCGTCGACGAGGAACGGCACCAGCCAGTCGTCGACCGCTTCCAGAGGCGCAACCTCGATGCTGTAGAACCGGCGCTGCCCGTCTTCGCGAACCGTGACGAGAGATGCCTCACGGAGCACCTTCAGGTGCTTCGAGACCGTGGGCTGGCTGACTCCGAGTTCGGCGACGATCTCCGTGACACTGGTTCCGGCATCCCCGTCGGTGGACCGACGCAGCAGGAGCTGAAGGATGTCGCGCCTGGTCCCGTCGGCGATCACGTCGAAGATGTCGGTCATGGCTTCAGGGTAGTCGCCGCGCGACCGGAGTACCATGACGGAGCGTCGGTGACAGCCGCCGGTAGACACAGCCACTGAGGGAGGACGATGTCGAGCATGCTGTCGACATCCTCGCCTCGGCGTGGACTGCTTCGCTTCGGCACCTACGTGCGCAGGCTCGTCACCTCATCGCCCTCCCGCTTCGCGATCATCGTCTTCGCCTCGCTGATCCTCGTCTTCACCGCCCTGCTCTCGCTGCCGATCTCGGCGCGCGATGGACAGATGACGGGCCTGGCCGACGCGCTGTTCACCGCTGTCTCGACCATCTGCGTCACGGGCCTGAGCACCGTCGACATGGCTGCGCACTGGTCGCCGTTCGGCAACGTCGTGCTGTTCATCGGCGTGAACATCGGCGGTATGGGCGTGCTCACCCTGGCATCCCTCATGGGCATGGTCATCTCGAAGCGACTCGGCCTGCGCGCGAAGCTGCTGGCCGCCGGTGACACCAACCCCATGCGTGCGCACGGCGGACCTGTGAACGAGAGCCAGACGGTGCGGCTGGGCGAAGTGGGTCAACTGCTGACGACCGTCGCGCTGTCGACCCTGGTGATCGAGGGCATCGTGGCGGTGCTCCTCTACCCGGGCCTGGTGATGGCGGGCATCGATCCGCTCGCCGCCCTGTGGGAAGCGCCGTTCTACGCCGCGATGTCGTTCACCAACACCGGCTTCACCCCGAACGCCGGCGGTGTGGCGGTCTTCGCCGATGACTACTTCGTACTCATCGTGCTGATGATGAGCGTGTTCCTGGGCAGCATCGGCTTCCCCGTGATCTACACGCTCGCCAAGCACGTGTGGCATGTGAAGAAGTGGTCGCTGCACACCAAGCTCACGCTCATCACGACGGTGCTGCTGTTCTTACTCGGCGCCCTGGCCTTCCTCGCGCTCGAGTACAACAACCCGCGCACGTTCGGGTCGATGGATGCCGTCGACACCACCATGCAGGCCATGTTCCTGTCGGCGATGACGCGTTCGGGCGGCTTCAGCGTGATCGACATCTCCGACCTCAACGGTTCCTCGATGCTGGCCGCCTGCATGCTCATGTTCGTCGGTGGCGGTTCGGCATCCACGGCCGGCGGTATCAAGGTGACCACGCTGGCGGTGCTCGCCATCGCGGTGTGGTCGGAGGCCAAGGGGCGCGGATCGGTTGAGGCGTTCGGGCGTCGGATTCCCAGTGACGTGCAGCGCGTGGCCCTGTCGGTCGTCGCGTGGGGAGCGACGATCGTCGCCCTGTCGACCATCGTCATCGCGCAGATCACCAAGGCCGACATCATCGATGTGCTCTTCGACGTGATCTCGGCGTTCGGCACGGTCGGGCTGAGCTCCGGGCTGACCGCTGAGCTGCCCGACGCCGGCACGTATGTGCTGGCCGCGACCATCTTCATGGGGCGCGTTGGTACAGTGACACTCGCCGCGGCGGTCGCCGCGACATCCCGTTCGCAGTATTACTCGCTGCCAGTGGAAAGGCCGATCGTTGGTTGAAGTCCTGCGCGGAGACGCGCCCGTTCTCGTGATCGGACTGGGACGCTTCGGCGCCGCCTGTGCGGGTGAGCTGGATCGGCTCGACCGCGAAGTGCTGGCGATCGACGACAGCCTCGACCTCGTGCAGAAGTGGTCGGATCGGGTCACCCACACCGTGCAGGCGGATGCCCGCAACATCGACGCGCTGCGCCAGATCGGCGCCCAGGACTTTCAGGTCGCCGTCGTCGCCGTGGGTTCGCTGATCGAGGCGTCGGTGCTCATCACCGCTAACCTCGTCGACCTGAAGGTGCCGCAGATCTGGGCGAAGGCGGTCTCGCAGTCGCACGGCAAGATCCTCGCCCGCGTGGGCGCGAACCACGTCATCTACCCCGAGCGCGAGGCCGGCGAGCGGGTCGCGCACCTCGTGAGCGGACGGATGCTGGACTTCATCCGCTTCGACGACGACTTCGTGCTGGCGAAGATGTATCCGCCGAAGTTCATCCGCGGCATCGGCCTGAACGAGTCGGGTGTGCGCAGCAAGTACAACGTCACCGTGGTGGGCGTGAAGAGCCCCGGCAAGCCGTTCCGCTACGCCGAGGCGAACACGGTCGTGACGAACCACGATCTCATCATCGTGTCGGGCACAAACAGCGATATCGAGCGCTTCGCCGGCCTCGACCGCTGACTCGCCCTGCCGTCCGGGCCTCCGCCCTGCCCGGCATCCGCCCTGCCCGGCATCCGCCCTACCCGGCATCCGCCCTACCCGGCATCCATCCCGCCCCACAGGCATGTCCCAAAAACTGCTGTCAAACCGGGCCTGGGACAGCAGAATTTGGGACATGCCCCACGAAAATCGGGACATGCACTGCAAAAAGTGGGACATGCTCCGGTGAGACAGGGGTGATCGCGGTCGGGCCGGACTGCGGAGGTCAGGCGCCGGCGGCGAGTTCCTTCGCACGGGCGAGCGCGGCGGCCGTCGCCTCGGTGAAGACCTCGTCGAGGCGCGCGTCCTGCAGCACGGCGACGGCCCGCTCGGTGGTGCCCTTCGGGCTGGTCACGCGTCGGCGCAGCTCGGCAGGATCCTCACCGGATGCCGCCAGCAGAGCGGTCGCCCCGATGAACGTCTGCTCGGCCATGAGGCGAGCATCGGCCTCCGAGAAACCCATGCCCTTGGCGGCATCCGTCAACTTCTCGATCAGCAGGAAGACATAGGCGGGACCGGAACCCGACACCGTCGACAGCGCGTCGATCTGCGACTCGGGCACCTCGATCACCGAGCCGACCGTCTCGAACAGTGCGCGGACAAGAGCCATGTCCTCGGCGGTCGCGTGCGCGCCGGCCGCGAGCCCCGTCACGGCCCTGCCCACGGTCGCGGGCGTGTTCGGCATAGAACGGATGGTGCGCACGCCCTCGCCCAGCGCCGCGGCGAAGGTGTCGAGCGTGACGCCCGCCGCGAGACTCACGACAATCGCGTCATCACGGAGTGCCGGGGCGATCTCGCGCAACAGATCGGGCACCATGGCCGGCTTTACGCCGATCAGGATGATGCGCGCGGATGCGGCAGCGTCCAGGTTGCCGTCGGGGCGCTCTTCCAACGCGATGCTGGTAACGCCCTCGGCCGTCAGGGCGTCAGCCTTCGCCGCCGTGCGATTGGTCGCGATGATGCCCTCGTGCGGGATGCCGGATGCCACGATGCCCTGCAGCACGGCACCACCCATCGAACCGGCGCCGAGAAAGGCGATGCTGGGCAGAGACGATGCGGTCGAGGCAGCCATGCCTCCCATCTTAGGAAGACGCCGCCGCCCGCCCCGAGCACGGCTGACGCTCAGATGTGTGCCGCGTAGACTCGAAGTCATGAACGCATCCGGCGACAGTGTGCAGATTCCCTCGGCGTCACAGGACGAGTACGGCCTGATTGTCGACGCGATTCTTGGCTGCGACGGCGTTCAGAAGCTCATCCAGCTGCAGACGCTCTACATCGGCGAGGGCGACCTGCTGGTCGTCGCGAAGATCGCCCTTGTCGAAGACACCTCGGTGCGCGAGGCCGCCGACATGATCGACATCATCCGCACCAGCATCCGCGCCGCCGTTCCCACCGCTGGCTCGGTGTTCATCGAGCCCGACGTCTACCGTCCCGGT
Source organism: Microbacterium istanbulense (assembly GCF_037204145.1). Classification (NCBI taxonomy): domain Bacteria; kingdom Bacillati; phylum Actinomycetota; class Actinomycetes; order Micrococcales; family Microbacteriaceae; genus Microbacterium; species Microbacterium istanbulense. Next base: position 114,910 of record NZ_JBBDGN010000009.1, on the reverse strand, counting down.
CTCGACCCGGCTCCCCCGACCGACGTCTTCGTGCTGAAGTCGGCGGACTGACGCTCTAGCGGCGCTGCTCGAAGAACGCCCGCAGCTGCGCCGTCGCGACATCGGCCCGCACCCCACCGACGACCTCGGCCCGGTACGGCAGACGCCGATCGCGCAATACGTCGTACATCGACCCGGCGGCCCCCGCCTTGTCATCCCACGCGCCGAACACGACTCTGCCGATGCGGGACTGCAGGATCGCCCCCGCGCACATCACGCACGGCTCCAGCGTGACCACGAGCGTATGCCCCTCCAGGTTCCATGACCCGTGTTCGGCCGCGGCCGCGCGAATCGCGACGATCTCGGCATGCGCGGTGGGGTCGTACGTCTGCTCACGCAGGTTGCGCCCCTCGCCCACCACGCGACCGTGTGCATCGAGGACGACCGCACCCACGGGCACATCATCGGCCTCGGCGGCGAGCGCGGCGAGCGCGAGGGCACGATCCATCGCGGCATCCAGTGCGTCGGTCATCGGCCCTCCCGACTGCCGAGCCTATCGGCGGCATCCGGTCGCGCCCAGTAATCTGTACTCATGCGCGTTCATGTGGCCGATCACCCCCTCATCACCCACAAGCTGACGGTGCTGCGTGATGTGCGCACCTCGTCGCCGATGTTCCGTCAGCTCACCGAAGAACTGGTGACGCTGCTGGCCTACGAGGCGACCCGCAACGTCAAGGTCTCCCCGGTCGAGATCCAGACTCCGGTGACCACCACCATCGGCGTCAAGATCTCCGAGCCGCGCCCGATCGTGGTGCCCATTCTTCGGGCCGGCCTCGGCATGCTCGAGGGTCTGGTCAAGCTGCTGCCGACCGCCGAGGTCGGCTTCCTCGGCATGGTGCGCGACGAGGAGACCTTCGAGCCCACGACCTACGCCGAGCGGCTGCCCGAAGACCTCAGCGACCGGCAGTGCTTCGCCATCGACCCGATGCTCGCCACCGGCGGCTCGCTGGGTGCAGCGATCCAGTTCCTCTTCGACCGCGGCGCGAAAGATGTCACCGCGATCTGCCTGCTCGGCACCCCGGAGGGCGTCGAGGCGATCGAGAAGCTCGTGGGCGACCGCGACGTGACCCTCGTGCTGGGCGCCCTCGACGAGCGCCTCAACGAGAAGGGCTACATCGTGCCCGGTCTCGGCGACGCGGGCGACCGCCTGTACGGCACCGTCTGACCGCGAGCGGGGTCACCCGAGCGGCACACGGTAGGCACGCTCGTCGCCGTAGTGCGTGAATCCTGCGCGGGCGATGATCGGCGCGGATGTGGCCGTGCGGCCCTTCACGAGCGCCGTGGTCGCACCGAGTTCGCTGGCGGCGCGCAGCCGCTCTGCGAGGACGGCCCGGTATGCGCCGCGACCGCGCGCCTCGGCGAGCGTCGCCGCACCCCACAGGCGCGCGAAGCCGTCGATCAGCGTCGTGCCTCCGGTGCTGACCGCGATGCCCTCGACCCGGCCGAGTACGCGGAAACCTTCGCCGGTGTCGAGTCCGGCGGTCACCTCGTCGAGTTCGTCACGTAGTCCCGCCTCGTCGAGCGGAGTCTGCTCCCAGACCGGCACATTGATCGCGTCGACCTCCCGCACCTGCTCGAGAGTGCGGACGATCTCGGCGGTCACCCCTCCGGGAACCGCGATCCGCACCTCGTCGATCGGGAGCGCGAACACCGCGACTGTGTCGATGTGCTCGGCGCCGCGTCGGCGCAGCTCCTCTTCGAGATCCGGGGTGTCTGCGGGGTTGGTCCAGAACGTCAGCGTGTCGGCACCCCAGGAGCGCGTGCGGCCCCGCGCATAGTCGAGCACGGTGGCAGCATCCGCATCAGAGGCGACCTGCGAGCCTCTCACTCCCCCGCCGAGGCGCTCCGGGTAGCGCACGAGCTGCAGGTGCCGGCGATCTTCGTCGCTGTCGCGCGGGAACCAGACCCAGGCCGCGGCAGCGCGCAGGATGTCGTCACGAGAGTGGGGCATATCCGGATGCTACCGCCGCGCACCGAGTCGACATTCCGGTTGCACCCCTGCTATCCAGGGATGGGACACGGAAGGCGACCACGCCGCCGACCGTGAGAACTGGGGAGAGATCGTGGCAGAACTGCGCACGTCGGCGCCGCGCAGGGAACGCGGCACCGGCACACGCGTGATCGTCGACGTCGATGGGCAGGAACCGCTCTGGTTCAGCGTCGCGCACGAGCACTCCGCACTGTTGAGTGACCGAGCGGATCATGTCGCCCTGGCGATGCTGATGCCCGCGATGAAAGCCGGCCGCGACCTGCATATCGGCGGTGTCATGACCGACGTGCTGCTGCACCAGATCAACACCGACCTGCAACCTCTGCTGCAGGCGATCCACCCCGAGTTCACGATGATCCGTGTGGATGCCGAGGAGCTCGCCCCCGCCGGACCGCCCCGACCGGGCGTGGGGACCGGGTTCTCGGGCGGAGTCGACTCGCTGGCCGCTGTGCGCACCTACTTCCTCGATGCGGACGTACCCGAGGCGCTGCGCCTGACGCACCTGGTGAACTACAACGTCGGCGCACACGGCACCGACGGCCGGGGCCTTTGGCACGCGCGCTGCGCGCCACTGGCCGAGGCTGCGGCCGACTGGGCGCTGCCGTTCGTGCGCGTCGACAGCAATCTGGATGTGCACTATCCGCAGATCGGCTTCCTCGAATCGGTGTCGATGCGCAACGCCGCGGCCGCACATGTCCTCGCGGGCGGGTTGGGCCGGATGCATGTCGCGTCGGCCAAACAATGGGCGTTCGCCGGCGTGGACAGCGGTGGGGACATCGCCAGGGCGGATGCGATGTTACTGCCCGCCGTGTCGACGCCGGCGCTGACCCTGTCGTCGGCGAACTCGGGCATGACCCGCGTCGAGAAGACACTGGCGCTCGTCGGTCGACCTGAAGCCCGCTATCTCGACGTCTGCGTGAGCTTCGACACCAACGGGCGCCGCAACTGCGGGGAGTGCGACAAATGTCTCCGCGCCGTGGCCACCTTCGAGATCGCAGGACACCTGCACGACGTCGTGCCGCGCATCTTCCCCGCCGAGCCCTACGCCCGCAGGCGGGCTGCTTTTCTCGCCGGAGTGCTCGCCTCGGATGATCCGTTCGCGCTCGAGATGCGCACCCTGGCCAGAGCCAGGGGGTGGCGCTGGGGTGTACCCACACGCACCCGTGCGGTGATCGAGCGCGCGCGGCGTGGAGGAGATGTGAACCTGCGCCGCGCCGCTCGGACACGGCCGGGCATGGCTCTGCGACGGATGCTGCGCGGCTGAGTCGCCCCACTGATCGGATACGCGACTCGCTGGATCAGCGGCGCCGCACCGCGCGCACAATCCCTCGCGGAAACGGCACCTGACCGACATCCATCGACGCCAGCCGGGCGAGGGATGACTCCAACGCATCGCCGAGCTGCGCGATCCGCGCGGGATCCGCTGCCCAGGCATCCGCCGTCAGCTCATCGAGGGTCGCCCCGTCCGCGAAGGCGCGGAAGCGGGTGCGCCCCGGGGTGACCGCCGCCTCGTAGTCGCGGAACTTGAAGTCGCCGCCATCCAAGGCGGGTTCGAGGGTGGTCCACACGGCGGGGATGCCGAACGCGTCGGCAGTGATCAGCCCGTGCAGTGAGGTCGTCAGGATGACCGAGCCGGCGGCGATCTGACGCAGGGCCGGTGCGGCACGCTGGTGCACGTTGACCACGCGCAGCGCGTCACCGGAGCGATGGATCAGGCGGGCGAGCGCCGGACTCGATCGGTGGTGCCCGTGCGGGACGAGCACTGGCATGCCGCTCGGACGCGGCTGGGGAAGATGGCGGGCCACAAGGATGCCCGGGTCGCCGTAGGCGGGCTCCGCACTCAGGCCGATCCGCTCCGCGGTGAGCGGTCCGCGCACCGCGAGCGCGGTCACGTACGAAAGGCGATGGGCGTGGTCTTCCATCAACCCCGCACCCCAGACGACACCCGTGTGGTCGGGGGCGAGGAACTCCAGCAGACTCCCGACGCCAATCAGGCGCGCCTGTCGGGGCTCACTGTACAGCGGCATGACACCGTAGCGCGGCAGCAGCCAGGGGGTCAGATCGTCGCCGAAGTTCGGATGCCCATCCCACCAAAAAGTCGGCACGATCACCCCGCCCTGCCGGGCTGCGGGGACGGCGGATGCCGCGACGAAACGCCGAAGCTGCCGGCTTCGGCGGCGAAGGGTGCCCTCGTATCTCATGTACGGCGCCGTCGGGTTGGCAACGGCATCACCGACACCGTATCGGATCAGTCCCGGTCAGCGCCGACCAATCTCGCAAAGGCACTCAGCCGGGCGACACCCTCGGGCGTGTACGGCAGATCGTCGAGCAGGGCCGGCGAATGCACGAGATACGCCACCGCCTTCGCCCGCGAGACCGCGACGTTCAACCGGTTCTGCAACAGGAGGAAGTCGGAGCCACGCGGCGCATCCTTACCACTGGAGGCGGCCAGCGAAGTGATCGAGACCACCGCCTCTTTGCCCTGGAAGTTGTCGACCGTGCCGACCGCCACGTCGCCGAACCCCGCGGCGGTCAGCTCGTCGTGGATCAGCTGCTTCTGGGCGTTGTAGGGCGCGACGACGATGATGTCAGACGGCGCGAGCGGGCGCGCCGCAGCGTCGTCCATGCCATCGACATAGGGACGACCCACGAGGTCACGCACGATCTCGACCACCTCGGCGGCCTCTTCCGGCGACTGGGTGCTGTTGCCCTGGTGGCGGACCGCGCGGATGTGCAGCCCCGGCTCGATACCTTCGACGACGCGGCGTTCGGTGCCCGGTGCCGAGGCGAGCCGGCCCGCATACGCCAGGGTCGACACCGGTGCCGCGACAGCCGGATGCATCCGCCACGAATCGCGCAGGAAATACCCGTGTGCGGGGTCGATGACCGCTGTGCCCTGCATCACCCAGCCGAGCGCCGACGTGTTGACGGGTTCGGGGTGGGTGCCCTGGCTGACCTGCGGCAGCTGCTGCGGATCGCCGAGCAGCAGCAGCCGTTGCGCGCCGGCCGCGACCGCGATGGTCGAGGCGAGCGAGAACTGCCCGGCCTCGTCGATCACGAGCAGATCGAGGCCGCCGCGATCCACCCGACGCGTGTTGCTGAAGTCCCAGGCGGTGCCGCCGACGACAACACCTCGGCCCGTGTTCTCGGCGAGGAACCCGGCCATGCCGTCCTTGCGGATCACGGTATAGCTGGGTTCGGCGTCGGCATCCTTCGGTGCCTTCGCGACCTGCGCCGCCGGGACGCCGTCGGCGACGACGCGTTCGAGCAGGTTCTCGACGATGGCATGCGACTGCGCCACCACACCGACGCGGAACCCGTGGTCGCGCACAAGGCGCGCGATCACCTGCGAGCCGGTGTAGGTCTTGCCGGTGCCCGGAGGTCCCTGCACCGCGAGATAGCTGTGGTCCAGATCGAGGATGCCGCGGACGATGGCGTCGATCGTGTCGTCGCCTACCGGAAGCCCGGCCCCCGAGAGGGTGCGCGGCACGGCGCGCAGCAGGATGTCGGTCGCCGCATCGTGCGGGAACGCGGGCGCCGCATCGTGCACGGTCTGCGCCCACTGCTCGATCGCACCCTGCTGCGAACCGACGCTAGGAGGAGCGGCGGGGGCGAGCGCGAGCGGCAGCTCGCTCCAGGTCTGTCCCTGCACGGTGCGCTCACGCACCACGTACCCGTCGTCGAGCACCTCGAGAACCTCGACCTCATGGGGCACGTGGATCACCCGCGAGGGAGCATCGACCTCGAACGGCGTGGGTACGGCGTACAGCGCGAAGGGGCGGGCTCCGACCCCGATGGTGCTGCCGGGGGCTACTTCGCCGCGCAGACGAACGGTGCGGGTCTGTGCCCGGCGCCCCTCATCGATGGCCCAGTCGCCCTCGACGCGGCTGCGCGCCGCATCCACACGCAGCACATCTCGTGTGGACTCCCAGACCGAGACCGGCTCGCGCAGGCGCTGATAGTGGCCGACCCAGAAGCTCTTCGCCTCACGTGGGTAGTAGTCGATCGCCGCAGCCGCGACGCGGAACGGCTCGCCGTCGCGGCCCTCGTGCTCGGCGTGCAGCGCCTCGGCCTGCAGGGCCAGTGATAGCGGCGACGGTTCGTAGGTGCGCGTCTCGGGGTCGTCCGGCGGCGCGGGCAACACACCCTCGGCGCGGGCGATGCCGATCAGCCAGTCACGCAGCCCGCGGGTAGAGACGCAGTCGTAACGGTTGTAGTCGGCGAGGTCGTCGAGGATCTCCTGCGCCTCGGCATCCTGCCCGGCGGCAGCCAGCGCCCGCGCCTGCACGTACTGGACGATGGAGTCATCACCCTTCTGCACGTCGCTCTCGCGTACCTCGTCGCCCATGTACAGCGGCTCGAGCTTCTTGATCGAGTACGACCGCGAACCCACCCGCACCGATCGCAACACGATCGGGTAGAGGTCGACGAACACACCCTCGCGCAGCAGCCGGTCGACGTCGGCCTCGCCGACACCGTGCCGGGCTGCCATGGCTGACAGATGCGAGGTCTCATAGGGGGCGTAATGGTAGATGTGCATGTCGGGATGCGTCTGCCTGCGCAGGGTCACGAAAGCCAGAAAATCGAGCAGCGCCTGCTTCTCATCGGCGAAGTTATGGGCCCACAGCGCCGAGTACTGGTCACTGTTGTCGGTCCATCCGAACAGGTAGTCGATCCCCCACAGGGGCGTCTCGCCGCCCTCCGTGTAGAGCGGGTCGCCCTCGAAATCGAAGAAGATGTCGCCGCGGCTGGGCCGAGGCATCATGCCGATGGCGTTCGCCGAGACCAGTTCGAACGGCGGCACCTCGCCGGGTTCGACGGGGGCGTCGACCTGCAGGCGTGCCTGAGCGCGCAGCGCCGTGAACGTGTCGCTGTTCATGCCGGCCGGGGTCTCGGTTGCGGTGACGAGCTCGTCGATCGTGCGGATGCCGGCTGCTCGGAGCCGCTGCCGCTGCACGGGCCGCATGCGCGCGACGAGCAGCAGGTCTCGGTGTGCCGCGACCTGCTCTTCGCAGGTGGCGCAGCGCCCGTCGGCACTGATCTGCAGGTCTCCCCTGTCATCGCCCCAGGCGAGTGGTTCCCCCGCCGCGCCCAGGTCGATACGACGATCGGCGATGATCGCGCGCAGCCGCGCACGCCGCACCCGGAACAGGGGCAGCAGGTCATCGACCGCATGCGTGCTGAGCGTGCCGTCGCCGAGGATCAGATCGACCTCATCCGAGCGAGGGATGCCGAGCTGATCGAGCTGATCGACATATGCCGCCAACTGCATCAACGCGGTGGAGCGGGCAGTGCGGGCGAGCTTGCTGTCTTGCACGCGCCAGCGGCCCACCGCCTCACCGGGCAGCGGCTCATCACGCAGCAGGAAGTCGGCGAAGCCGACGAACTCCGGCGTCGCGAACGCGGCCTGAAAGACGACATCGGCATCAGAGAGCAGCGCAGCGCGGGTGGCGCGGACGGCATCCGCCAATGCCTGGGGATCTGCCGACGACACCTTCGGCAGCACGGCGACGCCTCGCCCGGCATCCTGCTGTTCCCCGAACCGGTCGAGGTAGGCACCCAGCACGGCCTCCTCGTGCGCATCGCCGAGGCGGGCCGCACGGGCGAGCGTGGCGTCTTCAGGATCTTCGACAGCAGGTACTCGGCCGAGTTTCGCGTCGAGGGCGCGCGCCCAGGCGAACTCGCATTCGGCCGCAGCCTTCAGGTCGCTGGCACTCCAGATGACGCGCTGCGCGTCGGGATCGAACCGCACGGATGCTCCTGCCTTGTCGGTGCTTCGACCCTAGCCGCGCCCTCCGACATGCCGGTCAGCGCCACCAGTCGTCGCCGGGCGTGACCGGGAGGTGCCTCTTGTGCCTGGTGGCGCGGTACTTGGCCTCGATGCGCTCGGCCGCGGCGGGATCGATCTGCTTGCCCTCGAGGTAGTCGTCGATCTGCTCATAGGTCAGCCCCAGCTCGTCTTCATCAGCGCGGCCGGGCTGCCCGTCGAGCAGGTCGGCGGTCGGCACCTTGTATGCGAGCCGGTCCGGGGCTCCCAGAGCGAGAAGCATCGACCGCCCCTGTCGCTTGTTCAGCCCCGACAGCGGCAGCAGATCGGCGGCACCGTCGCCGAACTTCGTATAGAAGCCGGTGACCGCTTCGGCCGCATGATCCGTGCCGATCACGAGCAAACCGTCGTGGCCGGCGAGCGCGTACTGGGTGACCATGCGCAGACGCGCCTTGATGTTGCCGCGGTTGAAGTCGCTGATGTCGCTGCCGAAGGCCTGCTCGATGTCCTGCTCGACTCCGTCGACACCGTGTTGGATGTTGACCTCGACCGCGCGGTCGGCGGCGATGAACGCCAGAGCGGCATCCGCGTCGGCGGCATCCTGCTGCACCTTGTAGGGCAGGCGCACGGCCAGGAACGTCGCCGCGCCGCCGTTCGCGCGCACGCGCTCGACCGCAAGCTGCGCGAGCCGCCCGGCGAGCGTCGAGTCCTGCCCGCCGGAGATGCCCAGAACGAAGCCCTTCGCGCCCGTGGCCGCGAGATAGTCGATGAGGAACTGCACCCTCGACTCGATCTCGGCTGCCGGGTCGATCTGGGGGCGCACCTCCAGGGCCTCGATGATCTCCTGCTGCATGCTCACGGGCATCCTCCTTCGCTCGCCTCCAGTCTCCACCTGAGAGGATGGATGCGTGAAACTTCTCGTCGCCGCTCTCGAGTCCGAACTGCAGGCCTTCCCGGCTGAGATCCCCGGGTTCGCCCGCCTCGTGACCGGACCGGGCAAGCTCAACGCCGCCGTGCGACTGGCCAGGGCGCTAGATGCCGCGCACTACGACGAAATCGTCGTCGTCGGCACGGCGGGCGCGGTGGACGATGCGCTCGATGCCGACGTGTACGAGGTGACGGCCGCGATCCAGCACGATGTGCAGGACCTGGACGGCGTCGTGGGGCAGCACGTGTCGTTGCCGGCGCGGGTAGACACGGGGCGAGATGGACTGGTCATCGCGACCGGTGACAGCTTTGTCGACGATGCGGATGCGGTCGCTCGCATCCGCTCGCTGGGTGGCGTGCTCGTCGACATGGAGACGTTCGCGTTGATCTGGGTGGCGCAGGAGTTCGGTGTGCCGATCCGCGTGCTGCGCGCGGTGTCGGATCGCGCACAGGATGGCGCGACGACCCTGTGGGACGACATGGTCGCCGCGTGCAGCGCACAGCTGTGGGCGCGGTTCCAGACCGAGTACCCGGCCTGAGCCGGGGTATCAGCGCCCGCTGACGCGCGGGCTTTCGATGACGCTCGGCCCGTCGGGGAGCGCCCGCACGGTGAGTTGCGCAGGAATCTGCTCTTGCATGGCTTCGACGTGGCTGATGATGCCGACCGTCCGGCCGCCCTGGCGCAGTTCGTCGAGCGTGCGCATGGCGATCTCGAGGGTGTCGCCGTCGAGCGAACCGAACCCCTCGTCGATGAACAGGGTGTCGAGCTGGATGCCACCGGCGCGGGCGGTGACGACTTCGGCGAGACCGAGAGCAAGGGCGAGGGAGCTGAGGAAGGTCTCGCCGCCGGAGAGTGAGCGGGCGGGGCGGGTCTGGCCGGTGAAGGCGTCGAAGACGACGATGCCGAGCCCGGATGCGGCTCCGCGCGCGACGAGCGCGTCGGAGTGCCGCAGCTGGTAGCGACCGCTTGACATGTCGGCGAGGCGCAGGTTGGCGGCGGCGACGATCTCTTCGAGCTCGGCGGCGAGCACGAAGGTCTCGAGGTTCATCTTGTGCGTGTTGCCGGCACGGCCGGCGAGTGCGTCGGCGAGGGCACGGATGCTGTCGTACGCGGCGTGGTCTTCGGCGGATGCCTCCTGTTCGGCAGCGGCGCTGCGCACCGCGGCAGCGAGAGCGTCGCGCACGCTCTCGGCTCTGGTCGCGGCGTCGACGGCCGCGCGCCACGCACTCCGGGCGGTGCCCGCGACCTCGGTGCTGACGGCGAGGTCGATGGGTTCCTCGGGCAGGGTGCGCAGTTCGAGGTCGAGCAGGATCGCCCGTTCCTTCTCGCGTTGCACAGCGTGGGCGGTGACGCGGTCGTCGAGTGCGGCGACCTCGGCAGCAGGCAGGAGTGCCGCGGCGGCGGCGTCCGCAGTCTCGAACGGTGAGCCGTCGAGCGTGTCGTCGAGATCGGCCCGCGCCTCCTGCGCCGTGCGGATACGGCTGGCGTGCTCATCGATGGCGTCCGCTGCAGCGGTGGCCAGGGCGATGCGTTCCGTCGCCTCTCGGAGCCGATCGGCGACCGTCTGGTGTTCGCCCCTCGCGGCGGCGACCTGCTTGTCAGCGGACGCGACACTTGCCTCGACACGCGCGAGGTGTTCCCGTGAAGAGGCGACCTGGGCGATGGCGGCGTCAAGCCGGGCGGTGAGCTCTCGGTGCTGGCGCTCGCGTTCGGCGATGGCGCTGGCGGTGTCTGCGGCGCGGGCTTCGGCGGTCTGCGCGGCCGCGAGCTCGGCCTGCGCCTGGGCGATCGCGGCGGAGGCTTGGTCTGTGGTGAGCCCGCCGGCGCGGACGGTGGCGGCGGCGAGGTCGGCGTCGAGCCGTGCCTGCGCGGTGGAGGCGGCCTTCTCTCGTTCGGCGGCGAGATCGCGGGCCGCCTCGGCGGCGACGACGTCGTCGGCGGAGACCGGATCGACGTGCTCGGCCGGTGCGGGGTGCGCGGTGGAACCGCAGACCGCGCACGGTTCGCCATCGACGAGAGCGGTCGCCAACTCGCCGGCGAAGCCGTCCAGGCGGCGGCGACGCAGTCGCGCGAGGTCGGTCTGGGCCCGCTGGTGAGCGTCGGTGCGGTCGGCGAGCAACCGTGCGGCGGCGGCGAGCTCGGCAGTCAGGCGATCGACGTCTGCCGCGCCCTTCTCATGATCCTGCGCTGCCTCGAGGGTGCGGGCGAGGTCACCGATGCGGACCGCCGTCTGCAGGTCGGCGTCGCGCTCGGCGGTGAGCTTCTCGATCTCGGCGGGGATCGCGACGCGGTCCTTTTCGAGGTCGGCGACATGGGCGGTGGCCGTCGCGACCGCGGTCTGCGCGTCGGCGAGGTCGCGCTCGCGTTGGGGCGCGGACTTCTCGAGTGCGGCGGCGCTGTGCCAGGCGCCGCTCGCCTGGGTCTGTTCGGTGACCCAGGCACGGAGGCGGGTGGCCGAGGTGGACGGGGAGGCTTCGACAGGCTCAGCGACCCAAGACGACTCGGGGCCAGGAGGCGGGGACGCTTCGACAGGCTCAGCGACCCAAGAAGACTCGGGACCGGCGACCCAGGAGGGGGCGGGCTCCGCGCCCCACGGGAGGGCAGACCAGGCGGCGAGGGCGGCATCACGCGCCCGTGTCGCCGTGGTGACGGCGGCATCCGCTTTGGTCGCCGCGGTGATCACCGCTCGCACCGATTCAGCTGCCCGGGCGTCGTCCCGCCGCTGGACGGCGGCCGCGATCTCATCGGCAGCGGCATCGAGGGCGGCGAGCGCCGCACGGGCGCGATCCCGCTCCCCTTGCGCCTGGCGCATCTCGCGTGCGGTCGCGAGCGCGGCATCCGCCTCGGCCAACCTCTTCTCGGCGTCGTCGCGTTCGGCACCCAGACGTTCCTGACGATAATCCGCGCGCGCCGACGCGCGGGTGAGTGCGTCGATGCGCTCCGCGGTCGTCGCCTCATCGGCTGTGGGCGCCTCTCCCGCGAGGTCGGCATCGGCGACGAGCCGCTCGGCTTCGTCGAGCCGAGCGTCGATGCGCGCCAGACGTCCGCTGAGCGCCTCGTGCGCGGCACGGCGACGCTCGTCGAACCGCGCCTGGATGTCTTCGAAGCGTTCGGTGTCGAACAGCCGGCGCAGCAGCTTCTGTCGTTCCCGGCTGTCGGCGAGCAGGAAGTCGGCGAAGCGGTTCTGCGCCAGCAGGATAACCTGCAGGAACTGCTCTTGCGTGAGCTGCAGGATGTCGGCGAGCAGGTTCCCCACGTCGACAGCCCGCGCCCCGCGCCCCACCCAGCCGTTCTCGGTGAGCTCTTCGAGCATCGCGGAAGCGGCTTGTGTCGTCATGCCGCTGCCGCGCTTGGCCGGGCGCTCATACGCGGGCGACCGCGTCACGCGGAAGCGCCCCGCGGTCGTGCTGAACTCCACGGTCACCGCGGTGGCGTCATCGGGCTCGCTGTGGTCGCTGCGCAGCCGCTTATCGCCGGAGTCGTAGCGCGGCACGCCGCCGTAGAGCCCGAAGCAGACGGCATCCAGGATGCTCGACTTGCCCGCACCCGTGCGCCCGGCGATGAGGAAGATGCCGTCGTCGGCGAAACGGTCGAAGTCGACCTCCTGCCGGTCTCGGAACGGACCGAACCCCTCGACCGTGAGACGGTGCAGACGCATCAGACGAGCGCCTCGGCCCGGACACGGTCATCGAGCACCTCACGGATGAGTTCGCTCTCACGCTCGGTCGGTCCGTGACCTGCCCGCACGTGCACGAGGAACGCCTCGATCCGGTCGGTATCGGTCACGGCCGTACGGAGCCGCTGCGCGTAGGAGTGCTCGGCCGCGTCGGTACGCTCAGCCGGCGCGTGCTGCACCATGGCGCAGAACGGGAAGCGCTCGCGCAGGCGGCGCATCGGCTCGTGCTGCGGCACAGCGTCGGTGTAGACGGCGCACACCCAGCTCTCGGCGTACTGCGCCGCATCGGGGTGCGCGAGGATCTCGTCGAGCGTTCCGGTGAGGGTCACCAGCGGGCGCGGCACCGGCAGCGCGATCCACTCCGTGCTCACCAGGCCCTCGGCGTCGAGCTCGACCAACCACGAGCCGCGCTCCTTGTGCTGCTCGCCGAAGCTGTAGTGCAGCGGCGCACCCGAGTACCGCACCCGATCGCTGAGCTGCTGGCGCCCATGGATGTGCCCCAGCGCCACATAGTCGGGGCCGTCGAAAGTCGTCAGCGGCACGACATCGAGGCCGCCCTGACGTACCTCACGCTCGAGGCCGACCGTGGCGTCGACGCCGGCGGCGAAGCAGTGCGCCACCGCGACGGAGCGGCCAGGGTGCGCATCCATACCCGCACGCACCAGATCCATTGCGTGAGCCATCGTCTGCGCCTGCGTGCGCAGCGTGGGGCCGGCGCCGTCAGCATCCACCCAGTGCTGACGCACGATCGCCGGCTCGAGGTAGGGGATGCCGAAGAACTGCACGGGACCGTGCTCGTCGTGCACCGTGACCGGTGTGGCGATCGCGCGGGGATCGGTGAGCACGTGGATGCCGTCGCGCAGCAGCCGGGAATGGAATCCCAGGCGGGCAGCCGAGTCGTGGTTGCCGCTGGTGACGATGACCGTGGCGCCGGTCGCGTGCAGGGCCAGCAGGGCCTCGTCGAGCAGCGTGTAGGCCGAGGCGGCGGGTGTGGCCGAGTCGAAGACGTCACCGGCGACGATCACCACGTCGACCTCGTGCTCGCGCACCTGCGCCACCAACGCGTGCAGCACCTCGGCGAGCGCGTCGAGCGTGGAGTGCCCGTGGAACGTGCGGCCGATGTGCCAGTCGGAGGTGTGCAGGATTCGCATACCCTCACGCTACGGAGGGCCTCCGACATCGGCGCCGAGGCGTGCCGTGATCAGCGTCGACGCAGCAAGTGCGCGTGTTCGGGGTGGGCGTCAAACCAGTCGGCCACGTACCAGCACACCGCATCCACCTTGCGATCGCCGCGTGCGGCGAGATCGGCAACCGCACCCTCGACGATCTGGGCCGCATAGCCATGGCCGCGATAGGTCGGCACCGTGTACGCGCGGGTCATCGCGATGGTGCTGCCGTCATCGCGATAGTCGAGTGCGCTGACAAGGTTTCCGTCCCTCATCAGGGTGTACCGCGAGGCATCCTTCTCGTCGGTGATGACGAATCCACTGCTGTTCAACGACGTGGTCACGCTCCAAAGTTACGTCAGATGACGACGTCCGCACCTGACACGTTTTGACATAGGGCGACACGGTCGGACATAATCCCCCCATGACCACCAACGCAAGCCCCTTGTCCGCCCAGGAGGCGAACGGGACTACCGGGATGATGATGCCCGGTCGCGTTGGCATGTGTTGCCGAATGTGTTGCTAAGGCGCAACCGAACCCTCTGACCGGATATTCCACGATCTGTGGCATCCGTGTCCTGAGCACCGCACCCGTGTGCTCCCCCTTTCCGGCTCCGCCCGGTCTTTCGTGCAACGCGTTCAGAGCCTCAGGCTCGCCTCCCCGCAAGGACCCATCATCATGTCGAACTCCGCACTCCTCGAGCGTCCCGTCGCCGCCGCCACCCGCACCGTTCCGGTCCGGCCCATCGCCGACCCGACCGCTGCCGACCTGCCCTCCGTCCGCTCGCCGCGCGGCTTCGCCCTCTACGTCGGCCTCGACGAGATCAAGGCGGCCGCTGCCGGTGTGAGCCTGCCGCTGCTGGTCGACGCGCTGCGTCGCACGCTGGCCGAGCTGGCCCCCGGCGCTGAGACCCACGCCACCGTCGCCCTCGCCCCGCACGGCTCCGGTGGCCGCGACCTCGACGTCGTGCGCCTCGCCCTGCAGGAGCCCGGCGCGATCGCCCGCTCCAAGGCGGCTACGGAAGAGACCGACAGCGACGAGGAGTCTGGCGTCGTCGTCGACATCTCTCGCAAGCGTGTGCTGCTCGACGGCGAGTCCGCCGCCTTCACCTACAAGGAGTTCGAGCTGCTGCAGTATCTCGTGCTGCGCGAGGGCCGCACGATCGAGCGCTCCGAGCTGGTGGGCGCCCTGTGGCAGGCATCCGACGACGAGGCTCCGGGTGAGCGCACGATCGACGTGCACGTGCGTCGTCTGCGCGCCAAGCTCGGCCGCCACGAAGACATCGTGCGCACCGTGCGCGGCGTCGGCTACCGCTTCGACCGGCACGCAGACGTCGTCATCCGCTACGGCGTCGGCACCCCCTCGCCCGACCGCTTCTGACGCTCGCTCCTTCTCGCTCCTTCTCGCTCCTCGCCTCTGCTTCGCCGAGACCCCGTCTTCGCGTCGACACCCCGTGCTGCGGGCGTCGATAGCGCGGGGTGTGGGCGACAGCCCGGGGTGTCGGCGAAGGAGGGGAGCTCTGTCAGACCCTGCACGTAGGGTGAGCGCATGACCTTGACGGATGCCGCACCCCCTGGTGCGCCGGCGCGCGAGAGCGTGTATCGCCCGCAGCATCCGCTCGACCTGCACGCGACGGTGGGCATACTGCGCCGCGGCGGCACCGATCCGACGATGGTGATCGATGCCGGCCGCATCTGGATCGCGCTGCGGACGGATGCCGGCATCGCCACGCTCTGCCTACGACCCTCTACCGACGGCGTACACATCACCGCCTGGGGGCCCGGCGCCGCCGAGGCCACCGACCAGGTGCCCCGGCTGTGCGGCGCCGACGACGACGCGAGCGGATTCGACGTGTCGCAGCATCCGGCGCTCGCCGAGGTCGCTCGCCGCAATCCCGGCATCCGGCTCGCCCGCACCGACCGCGTCTTCGACGCCCTCGCGTCATCGATCCTCGAGCAGAAGGTCACCGCGATGCAGGCGTTCGGCGCCTGGCGCTACCTTGTCATCCGGTACGGCGAGCGGGCACCGGGGCCGACCCCCCGACCGATGTTCGTCGCCCCGACTGCCGCGCAGTGGCACCGCATCCCGTCCTGGGCGTGGCACCGCGCCGGGGTGCAGCCGCCGCAGTCACGCACGCTCGTACGCGCCGCCGAGCGGGCGCCCTCGATCGCGCGAGCACTCGCGCGCAGCACCGACGGCGCAGGCCGCGACCGGGTGCTCACCAGCCTCCCCGGAATCGGACTCTGGACCTCAGCCGAGACCCGCATTCGCGCCCTCGGCGACCCGGATGCCGTCAGCGTCGGCGACTTCCACCTCGCGCACGAGGTCGGCTTCGCCCTCACCGGCAGCCGCACCGACGACGACGGGATGCTGGAACTCCTCGCCCCGTGGGCCGGTCACCGGCAGCGGATCATCCGCCTCATCTTCGCGTCGGGTGCGCGCGAGCCACGGCGCGGCGCGCGCTTGGCGCCCGAAGACCACCGCGACCGCTGATCGCCTAGGGTGGGGCCATGCCTTTCCCTCAGCAGCGCCGCCGTCATCGCCTGATCTGGCTGGTCTCGTCGATCGGGTTGTACATCGTCGGCGCCATCGTCGGTGCGGCGCTGCAGAATGTGTGGCTGGGTCTGCTGCTCGCGACCATCGTGTCGCTGGTGTGGTTGATCGCGGTCGAGTCGCGCAAGGGCGGCAATGTGGGACTCGACGACCCCGACCGCGGCGTCGAACTCTGACCGCGCCGCTCACGCACGACGCTCAGTAATAGACGGCCAGCGGCCCGGAGGGCCCGTCGACCACCTGCACCTCGGTGTCGAAGACGCGGGTGAGCACGGCATCCGTCATGATCTCGGCGGGCGCACCGAACTCGACCACCTGACCGTCCTTCATCGCGCAGATGCGGTCGGCGTAGCGGGCGGCGAAGTTGATGTCATGCAGCACGATAACGATCGTGCGCCCGAGCTCGGCGGCCGCGCGGTGCAGGTGCTTCATCATCTGCACCGCGTGCTTCATATCGAGGTTGTTCAGCGGTTCATCCAGCAGCACCACCTCGGTGTCCTGCGCGAGCACCATCGCCACATACGCCCGCTGGCGCTGCCCGCCGGAGAGCTCATCGAGGTAACGGCCCTCTAGGGCGGTGAGGTCGAGGAATTCGATCGCGCGGGTGATGATCTGCTCGTCGGTGCGGTTGAGCCGCCCCTTCGAGTACGGGAAGCGCCCGAATCCGACCAGCTGGCGCACGGTCAGCCGGGTGATGAAGTGGTTCTCCTGTCGCAGGATCGAGACGATCTTCGCCAGGTCCGCCGATTTGGTCGACGACACGTCGTAGCCGGCGATCTCGATGCTGCCGGCATCCATCCCCATGAGCCGGCCGATCATCGTCAGCAGCGTGGATTTGCCCGCGCCGTTCGGTCCGATCAGGGCGGTCATGCCGCCCTCGGGGATGACGAGATCGACCGGGCCGATCGCGACCTCGTCGGTGTAGTCCCGGCGTACGCCGGAGATGGTGATCACAGTCGCCCCTTTCGAAGGATGACGATGAGAAAGACGACGCCGCCGACGAACTCGATGAGGATCGAGACGACGCCCTGCGCCGAGAAGATATGGCGCATCACGAAGTACGCGCCGGTGAGGATCGTGAACGCGGTCAGCACGGCGACGGGGAACACGAGGCGATGGTCGTACGTGTCGGCGAACTGGTACGCGAGGGTCGCGACGAGGAAACCGAGGAACGTCATCGGCCCGACGAGCGCGGTGGAGGTCGCCATCAGTACGGCGACGAGGAACAGCGTGATGAGCAGTTCCCGGCGGTGGTTCACGCCCAGCGAGTTCGCGGTGTCGGCGCCGAGCGCCATGACGTTCAGCCGCCGCGAACGCATCCACAGCAACGCCGCCGCGGCCGCGCACAGCGGGATCGCGAGAGGCAGGTAGCCGGCATCGGCATTGGAGACGTTGCCGAACAACCGCGCGGCGAGTACATCGAACTCACTCGGAGTGAGCAGGCGCTGCATGAACGTGGCGATCGCGCCGAGTCCCCCACCGATGATGATGCCCACCAGCAGCATGATCTGGAGGTTCGCGTAGCGTCCGGTCAGCAGCCAGCCGTACAGCAGCATGGCAAGGGCCACCATGATGACGATCTGCAGCCCGAACTGCCACAGCCCTTGGATGGCGATGAGGCCGGTCACCCCGAACAGGTACACCGATCCGGTCTGCACCACGCGGTACAGCGACTCGAAGCCCATGATCGAGGGGGTGATGATGCGGTTGTTCGTGACGGTCTGGAACGCGACGGTCGCCACCGCCTGCGCCACGGCGACCACCGCGATCACGGTGACATTGGTGACCCGCAGCTGGGCGATGCGCCAGAAGCCGTCCGATCCGACGGGCATCGGGTTGTCCCAGGCCAGCAGGCCGAAGGCGAACACGATAGAGAGCACGATGAGGATGCTGATCACGATGACGTAGCGTCGACGCGCCCGCGGGGTCGGCAACGCGCCGGCGTGACGCACGGCGGCATCCGGCATCCGGGTCTGCACCGCCTCAGCCACGGCGACGCTGCCTGAGCAGGAGCAGGATGAACACCACGGCGCCGACGATGCCGAGGATGAGGGAGACGGGCACCTCGAACGGCATGATGATGGTGCGCCCGATGATGTCGCAGACCGTGACGATCGCGATGCCGAGCAGGCAGACCCAGGGCAGGTTGCTGCGCAGATCGTCGCCGCGCACCATCGAGACGATGTTCGGCACGATGAGTCCGAGGAACGGCAGGTTGCCGACGACGACGGTGACAACACCCGTGACGACTGCGATCAGCGCGGTGCCGAGCAGGATCACTCGGTTGTAGTTCACGCCCACGTTGGTCGCGATCTCTTCACCGAGGCCGGCGACGGTCAGGCGGTCGGCGACGATGAAGATGAGGATGCCGACGATCGCGACGATCCACAGCAGCTCGTACTGGCCGCGCAGCACCGAGGTGAAGCTGCCGGCGAACCAGATGCCCAGGCTCTGCAGGCTGTCGGTGGCCAGGGCGATGTACGTCGACACCGAGCCGACCACGGCACCGAGCATGATGCCCACGATCGGCACGATGAGCGAGGAGCGCAGCGAGACGCGACGCAGAAAGAGGAAGAAGATCATCGTTCCGATGAACGCGGCGATGATGGCGCCCAGCATCCGGGCGGGGATCGGCGCCTGCGGAGCGAGGAGCATCACGGCGAGCAGGCCGAGCCCGGCCCATTCGGTGGTGCCGGTGGTGGTGGGTTCGACGAAGCGGTTCTGGGTGAGCAGCTGCATCACCAAGCCCGCCATGGCCATGGCGGCGCCGGCGAGCATGAGGGCGATCGTGCGGGGCACCCGGGTGATCTGGAACATCTCGGCGCCGTCGGGAGCGCCGGTGATGTCGTACACCCCGATGAAGAGCGAGGCGATGAGCAGGGCGGCGACGACGAGGATGCCGAGAAGGAGCTTGACGTCGAAGAGCCGCCCGGCGCGGCGGCGGGGCGGCGAGGTGGTCAGCGCGGAGGTCATGGCGATGGTGCGGACCGTGCGGCGACGGCATCCGATGGGGTCGGATGCCGTCGCCACCGGCTTTTACTTCGCTGCTGCCTCGAGCGCGTCGGCGAAGTCGTTGAAGAAGGTCGTGTACGTCTGGATGCCCTCGTTCAGGTACGTGTCGGTGGGCATGTAGACGATCTGGTCGTCCTTGACGGCGGTGACAGATGCCAGCGCCTCGGAGTTCTCGAGGACCTCGGCGGCCTGCACGTAGTCGGGGGTCTCGGCGGCGAAGACCGCGTCGCGGTCCATCACGACGATCCAGTCCGGGTTCGACTCGGCGATCGCCTCGACGGAGATGTCGTCGCCCTGGTGGTCGTCGGTGGCCTCGGGTACCTCGAGGGCCGGGGTGAGGCCGATGATGTCGAACACCGGGCCGAGCGTGCGGCCCACGGTCGGGGCGATGTAGCCGATCTCGCCGCCGGAGGTCGTGACGGCCATGACCGACTCGGCGTCGTCGTAGGCCTTCTGGGCGCGCTCGATGGCGGCCTCGAAGTCGTCGACGAGCTTCTGGGCTTCGTCCTGCTTGCCGAAGATCTCACCGAGCACGGTGGTCTGACGGATGAGCTCGGCGTCGAGAGCCTCGCCCTCGCGCGGGTCGAGCTCGAGCACCGTGGCGTCGGGCACGAGGCTCGTGAAGTCGTCGTGGTACTGGGCGAAGCGCTGACCGTTGATGATGAGGTCCGGCTGCACGGCGACGACGGCCTCGAGGTCGGGCTCGTTGTGGGTGCCGAGGTCGACGATCGTGTCGTCCTTCGTGTAGGGGTTGCCCTCGTCCATGAGCGAGACGGCAGCGGCGCTGAGTTCGATGCCCCAGTCGCTGAGGGTCTGGAAGGTGCGGTTGTCGGTGGCGACGACGGATGCCGGCGGAGTCGCGATCTCCTGCGTGCCGTTGTTGTCCTCGACCGTGACGGTGCTCGCCGCGGGCGTCGTCTTCTCGGGTTCGGCCGCGGCCTGGCCACTGCAACCGGCGAGCGAGAGGATGCCGACGAGGCCGAGCGCGGTGCCGCCGAGGATTCTGGGCATGGACATGGAGAGACTCCTGTTCTGCAAGGGAAGGATGCGCGAAAGCGCTGGTCGCTGCGTGGTTAGGATGCCCTAACCTGACCTCCAATGTAGGTTAGCCTTACTTTCATGGCAAACGCGAATCCGGGATTCATGATCGAACGCCGCGGGCTGGACCTGCGCTTCCGCACTGTCACGTTGGAGAGCCGGGAATGGCTCGCGCCGAACTACGTGAAGGTGCGGCTGCGCGGCGCGGAGCTCGAGGGTTTCGACTCCCCTGGGTCGGACGACCACATGCGGCTGTTCTTCCCCGACGGTCCCGTCTCGTCGGTTGACGAGCTGCGCTCGTACCCCAACCGCGAGTACACGCCGCTGTCGTGGGGCGGCGACTGGCTCGAGGTCGAGTTCGCGGTGCACGGCGACGAGGGTGTGGCCGCGCCGTGGGCGGCATCCGCTCCCCTCGGTTCAACGATCGGTGTCGGCGGCCCGCGCGGCGCGGGGGTGATCATCGGCCGGCCCGGGTCATGGTTGCTCGTCGGGGACGAGACCGCGATCCCGGCGATCCGCCGGTTCGCCGCGCTGATCCCCGAGGGGGTTCCGGCGCGGATCGTCATCGAGGTGGCATCCGAAGCCGACCGGGTCGAGATCGAGGCGCCGGTCGAGATCGAATGGTTGCATCGGGGTTCGGATGCCCCCGCTTCGCACCTCATCGCCTTCGTCGATGGGTTGGATGCTGCGGATACCGTCGGCGACGACCCGTTCTGCTTCATCGCCGCCGAGCAGCAGATCGTCAAGCCGGGCCGTGCGCTCCTGCAGCGCTGGGGCGTGGATGTCGCGAAGGCCGTGGTGAAGGGCTACTGGAAGCGCGGCGAGGCGGAATACCACGCCCCGCACTGAGCCTTTGGGTCCCTGAGCCTGTCGAAGGGCCCTGAGCCTGTCGAAGGGCCCTGAGCCTGTCAGACTGAGCCCGTGCCTCTCCTCGACCACCTCGGCCTCTCGGTGCTCGACGCCGCCCGCGGCAAGGAACAGTTCCACCCCGTGCTCACGGCTCTCGGCTACACCCTCGGCGCCGAGGCGCCACACGGAATCTCGTGGGACAAACACGGCGAGACCGAGTTGATCATGTTCGAGATCCGCGACGAGGCGGATGCCATCCCGCACCGCCACGGCGAGGCCGGTTGGCAGCACCTCGCGTTCGCGCTGGACTCCCGAGCCGAGGTCGATCGGCTGTACGCGCTCGCGAGGGATGCCGGCTGGACGGCGGTGCGCGAGCCCAAGTTGTATCCGCGCTTCAACGAGAACTACTACGCCGCCTTCGTCGAGGAGGACAGCGGCATCCGGCTGGAGTTCGTGCACAATCCCCCGCGCGAGGCGGAGTGACGGCACCCGCAGACGTCTACGACGCGCTCCCCGCGGAGCCGTCGGGCACGGCCGTGCTGCTGCTGGCCGGGTCGAGCGGGCGCCTCGAGCAGGGCCGCGCCGATCTGCTGGCGGCGCACGGCGCGCGGGTGCGGGCGATGCGCTGGTTCGGTGGGCTAGGCCAGCGTCCCGCACCGCACGAGGTGCCGCTCGAGCTGTTCCTCGCAGAGATGGACCGGTTGCGCGGCGACAGCGACCGCGTCGCCCTATTCGGCACTTCCTTCGGCGCCGAGGCGGTGCTGACGGTCGCATCCGTCGCCGAGGTCGACGCGACGATCGCGGTCGCCCCGAGCTCGGTCGTGTGGGCCGGCGAGACAGGCGGTGACTGGTCGTCGCACTGGACTCTCGACGGCATCCCGCTGCCGTTCGTGCCGTTCGAGCCGAGCTGGCGGCCATCCACCGACCCGCCCGAGTACCGGTCGCTGTACCTGCAGAGCCTGCGGCGCGACCCGGTGGTGACGGATGCCGGGCGCATCCCGGTCGAGCGGATCGGCGGCGAGGTGCTCCTCGTCGTCGGCGGCGACGACCGCGTGTGGCCGAGCGACGCGTTCGCCGAGCAGATCGTGCAGGCGCGGCAGGCGGCAGAGCTAGCGACGACCGTGGTGTCGCATCCGGATGCCGGTCATCGGATGCTCCTGCCCGGCGAGACGGCCATGCCCGGCGGCATCCGCATGGCGCGCGGCGGCGGCGCGACGGCCGACGCCGCGCTCGGCGCCCTCGCCTGGCCGGAGATCGTGCGGATGCTGCACCTGCGCTGAAACGGCGATCGCCCTTGTGCGGCGCGCCGGGACGGGACGACAATTTCCCTGCCACGGCGGATGCTGCGGCATCCACTTCCCGAAGGAGTCGCCGTGCCCATCCTCAACCCGTACCTGTCCTTCCGCGACACCGCCCGCCAGGCGCTCGAGTTCTACCACGGCGTGCTCGGTGGCTCGCTCGAGATCGACACGTTCGGCTCGTACCCCGACATGGGCTTCGAACCCGGCGAGGGCGATCTGGTGATGCACGGCCAGCTCACCACCGACGACGGCCTGACCCTGATGGCCTCAGACACGCCGAGCTCGATGGACTATCAGCCGGCACAGGGCATCTCGGTGTCGCTCAGCGGCAACGAGTCCGATCGCCTGCATGCGGTCTGGGATGGCCTGAGCGAGGGCGGCATGGCCATCATGCCGCTGGCCCCGGCTCCGTGGGGCGGCGAGTTCGGCATGCTCGTCGACCGATTCGGCATCACCTGGATGGTCAACGTCAACGGCGAGTGAGGCGCTCAGCCGCCACGCGGTGAGCAGAAACGCCTCTCCGCACGCGGATTCCGCAGCGTTTCTGCTCACCGCGTGACCGGCGGAAGCGCCCGCACCGGTTCGGGGGCGGCGGACGGTCCGGGAACCCCTGCTTCGGGTGCGCCCGCCGAGACCCCGTGCTGTCGCCGAGACCCCGTGCTCCGGGCGCCCACAGCACGGGGTGTCGACGGGTACCCGGGGTCTCGGCGAAGAGTGATGAGCGGGAGGGCGACGCAAGAGAGGGGATGCGACGGGCGGTGCATGTCACGCCCGCGGGCGCACCGCCCGGCAGGCCAGATGCAACGCGAGCCGCGCCTCGGGGTCGGTCATGTCGATGCCGAGGAGTTCCTGCACGCGGCGGATGCGGACGGCGATGGTGTTGCGGTGAAGCCCCAGCGCTTCGGCGGTCGCGGCGATGCCCGACTCGTGGTCGAGGTAGGCCGACAGGGTCGTGAGCAGCTCGCCGCCGCCGTCCTGCAGCGGGGCGAGCAGCGACTCCGCCGCCGGCACGAAGGTGTCATTGCCCGTCCAGGCCAGCAGCAGCTGCTCGAGCCCCAGGCTGTCCACGCGCACGAACCACCCGGTGGCCGAGCGCGCGGCCGCGATGCGCGCCGCGTCTCCGGCCTCGTCGAGCGTCGCGACCAGTCCCTCCGGACCGCTCTGGACGGACCCCACGCCGGTCGCGATCGCGAAGGCGCGCAGGGCGTTCGTGTGCAGGTCGCGCAACGCGGCGACCACCCGCTCGCCCTGTTCGGGTGAGGGGGCGACCGCGAACGACACCCACCCGCTCACCCCGCGGCCCGCCGTCGTCGCGTGCGCGTCGGCACCGACCATGCCGAGTCCGGCGCTCACCGTGCGCAGCAGTGAGAAGGGATCCAACCGGCCGCGGGCGACCATCCGGAAGCCGACGTGATGGCCCGACGAACGCCAGCCGCGCTCGGCCATGCGCCGCTCGACATCGGCATCCGCCACCCCGCGCACATCGAGAAAGTCGCGCAGCAGCGCCGACGAGACGGTCACCTCGTTGACGGCTGCGACCTCGTCGATGAGGATCCGCGCGGCGACCGCCGGCATCGCCACCTCTGCCGCGACCGACAGGGCCTGCAGTTGCGTCTCGCCGAGACCGCCACCGAACAGCACAAGCCGCAGCCCGCTGCGACCAGGGCTGTCCACCCGCACGGATGCCGCCGCGGCGTCGCCTGCGCGGGCATGGTCGATCCACGAGTCGAACCCGATCGCCGAGCGCAAGTCGGCGCTGAGCCGGCCACCGGCCTCGTGCAGCACCGATGTGGCGTCGATCAGCGCCACGCCCCAACCCAGATTCGCGGCGATGTGACGCAGCAGGTCGGGAAGATCATCGGCGGTGTACTCGAACGACTGCGCGACCTTGCGCACCTGACTCAGCGCGAGCGCGTCGCGCGCCTCGATCAGCATCCAGCACGCCCGCGAGAGTTGGATGGGCCGCAGCACGTCGAGCAGGGTCAACCCGATGCGGTCGGCCAGGCGGAACGCCCCGCGGTCGAGAGCAGCCGCCCCGGTCAGCGCCAGTCCGGTGTAGCCGCGGTCGCGCACACGACGCAGCATGGCGTCTTGCTGCCAGGTCGAGCGCGGAGCGGGACCGGTGAGGATCGCCAGTCGGTCAGCACCCTGCGCCGCCAGATCAGCCTCGTCGGATTCGATGACGACCTCGTCCCACGAGGCATCCGCCGGGCCCGCGACGTGCCGCAACCCGCCGTTGTCGGGTTCGGCGAGCAGCGCCCTCAGCGGCAGGCGGGCGCTCACGCGGCATCCTCTTCGCTCGGCGCGACATCCAGACCATCCAGGCCGTAGGCCGACGGCAGCACCCTCGCCCGCCGTTCGGCGCTGCGGTTCCACCAGGCGGGCGCCGGAATGGCCAGCACCGCGACGTTCTGCGCGGCGACGAGGTCGGCAGCCTCGAGCACCTCGCGCGAGATCGCATCGATCACGACCAGCACGGTGGGGGCCGACGCCACGAGCCGGCCGTCGCTGAGCAGCGCCAGCGTCTCGGATCGCATGACGAGGCGATGCACCGTGCCGTCCACGTCGCTGATCTCCGCGGTGCTCACATGCGGATCGGCCGGGTGCGTGGTGATCTGGGCGATCCGCCCCTCGGCGAGCAGCACGGCGTCCAGCGCGGCGGCCAGCTCCGGCAGCGGTGCGGATGCGGCGCGCAGAAACGCCCGGCCCAGGGCGAGCGCGTGCGCCAGGTGCCCACCGATGGCGTGCTCGCGCAGGTCGCCCACGGTGAAGCCGGCGAGCACGGCGCATCCGACTCCCCCGGCCTGCACGATCGCGGAGCGCACCACATGCTCGGCGTCGATACCGCGCGCCGCCTGCACGAGGGCGACGCCGCCGGCACCGGTCTCGCACGCGAAGACGAGATCGGGCACCTGATCGACGAACAGCGACATCTGGTCGAGGCCGGGCACGGCGCGTCCGGTGCAGTCCGCGTCCACGATGGTGTGCGTGCCAGCGAGGGTGAGCGGTACGAGACCGTTCATGCCTCCGCCTTCGAGCGAGCAGACGGCGGGCACCGGATGCCCGATCCAGCGCTCGACGGCCTCGAGCAGCGGACCGAACGGGTCGAGCCCCGGCATCCGCTCGCCGAGCAGCATCGTGGAGCCGACGAAGGCGACGCCCAGGCATGGGGTGTCGTCGGGGAGCGCGTCGATCGCGGTCACCTCGATCGGCCATCCGTCGTCGGCGGCGAGCATCAGCTCGAGCATGGTGGTCGATCCACCGCCACCCGACCCCAGCAGCGCGTATCCGCGGGCGAGCGCCGTCACGTCGTCGCGCTCGAGTCTCATGCGCTTCAGCCTAGGACGCGGCGGGCTACGACGCGGCGAGCACCTCGACAGGGACGAACTGCTCGTCGAGTCCGAAGGCCACCGGACCGAACGTCGCCAGCGCCTCAGGCGTGCGCATCATCTCGGGCGTGGAGATGCCCAGCACCCGCACCCGCTGTCCGTAGCGGAGTCCCTCGGTGGTAATCGGCTCGGCGGTCTCGTGATCGACGACGCAGATGAGGTCGGGCACGATCGCCACCAGTCGGCCATCGCGGTGTGCGGTGAGGTTCTCGTTCTGGAAGGCGATCTCCAGCGTCGCGCCGGATCCGTCGAGCCCCGCGATCGTGGCCCGGCCCTTGGCGAATCCATCCGTGGTGCGCCGCTCCACATCGACGACCTTGCCGACGAACAACTCCCGCAGGTGCGGGTAGAGGGTGGTGGCGAGCGTGTCGGCGATGGCCGTGAACGGCGAACGGTGCTCCTCGCGAGCCAACCGGATGGCGCGACCGAGTGCCAGCGCCATCGAGATGGTGCGGGGAACCGCGGTGCGGCGCACGTCGGCACCGCTCATGGCGTACTCGGCGATGTGCCCGACACCACCCAGGCGGATCGTGATGCCGCGCGCGAGCCACTCCATCTGCCGGTCGTCGTCACCGGTGTCGATGATGACCTGCTCGCCGCGCTCACCGGCCAGCGCCAGGGGCGACCCGTGCACGCCGTAGACGGCGAACGTCTCCATCGACAGCTCCGGGAATGCCCGCCCCATGCCATCGGCGTCGACCACGGGCAGGCCGGATTCCGCGGCCACGATGAGCGGGATCATCGAGTTGATGCCCCCGCACTCGATCGGCATCGTGGCGTCGGCGGAACGCCCGAGGTGTTCCTCAAGGGTGCGCAGGGCGAGCGAGGGCTCGGTACCGGCCGGGATCTTCTCGACCATCACCGTGGGGGCACCCATCTGCGCGGTCGGGATGACGAACAGGTCGTCGCGGATCTCGACGGGGTCGAGGATCGTGATCTCGCGATCGCCGAGCACCCGCTCGACCAGCATCTTGCCGATGTAGGGGTCGCCCCCGCCGCCGGTGCCGAGCAGGGTGGCGCCGCGCGCCAGATCGGGCAGGTCGGCGGCGGTGAGCTGCCAGCTCACCGGGCCACCGCCGCCGATGCCTCCGAGACCGTGCCGTCGTACCGGTACGCGGGCATGTCGTATCCGAAGTAACCGGGGCCGACCATGGCCAGCGCCTCCTCGGAGTGCCAGCGCTCATCGGCGGGGCCCGCGATCACGCGGACCCGCTGCCCGTAGCGCAGCGCCTCGGTGGTGATCGGCTCGCCGGATTCGGCATCCAGCACCATGATCAGATCCGGCGTGGTGGCCAGCACTTCGCCATCGGACTCGGCGACGAGGTGCTCGTTCTGGAAGCCCAGCGTGAGCGCCGCCCCGCCGTCGCCCTCGATCCGCGCACTGCCGCGCGCGAAGCCGGTCGTCGTGGCGCGCTGCACATCCACGACCTTGCCGCCGAACAGTTCACGACCACCCAGCAGTTCGACGGCAGCCGACACCGGGTCGGTCTTCGCGTCGCGCGCCTCGGTGATGCTCTGCCCGATGCGCACGCAGCGCGACAGCGAGCCCGACACGAGCGACTCGCGCGCCTGAGCGCCCGACATCGAGAAGCCGGCCATCATCACCGAGCAGCCCATCTCGACGAGAGCGACCCGGGCGATGCGCTCGGTCCACGAGTTGTCGATCGTGTTCAGCACGCCCGTGTTGCCCTTCTCGTCGGCGTACGCGAACGGCGATGCGGTGATGCCGTAGAGGGTGGGCAGCACCATCTGCAGCTCAGGGAACGCCCGACCCATGCCATCGGCATCCAACACCGGCAAACCGAGGGCGGCCGCCGCGACGACAGGGATGGTGGAGTTCACGCCCCCGACCTCGGCACACGCGATGTGCGTGACGGGGCGGCCGAGCTGCACACCGAGAGCGTGCACGGGCGCGATGACCTCGTCGAGGCTCGGCAGCTTCTCGACCATCACGGTCGGCGCGCCCATCATCGCCACGAACAGCACCAGCGCGTCATCGGGAACCTCGTCGAGGCCGACGACGGTGACTTCGCCGTCACCGAGTGCCTGGCGCGCGAGCAGCGATCCGATGTACGGGTCGCCACCTCCGCCGGTGCCCAGCACGGCGGCACCGCGGGCGAGACCCTCAATGTCAGAGGCAGTGATCGTCCAGCTCATCTCAGGCCCCCATGTCGAGGTCGCCGACGGCCTTCGCGCGGATGCGCGTGGCGTTGCCGGGCAGGTACGGGATCGGTACTTCGTCGAAGTCGATGATCGACACCGTCGACGGCTTCGCGCCGGCGGCGATGGCCTTGTCCACCGCCTCGGCACGCACCTCGGCGATCGTCTCGTCGCGCTGCCCGGGGGCGATCGCGTAGACCTTGTCGATCTCGCCGCCGACCTGGGCGATCGAGGCGCCGATGGCGTTGGCCACCGCATAGTTCTCGGGGCGGTGCACGGTGCCGAACAGCGGCAGCTCTTCGGGGAGCAGGATCGACCCGCCGCCGACGGCGACGACGGCGATCGGCTCAGGCGAGGTGCGCATGCGGTCGACGGCCTCGGAGACGCGCTCGGCGATGCGGTCGAGCACGCGGGCGACGAAGGCAGGGTCGAGGTGGGCCACCTTCGAGGCGTCACCGACGTCGGCGCGACCGGCGGCCACCGCGATGTCGGTCGCGGTGAGCGTGGATCCGCCGAAGACGAGAGCCTCGGTGGTGAGGCGGTACCCGACGGATGCCGGACCGACCTCGGCCGTCTCCTCATCGACGATGCTGCCGCCACCGATGCCGAGCGAGAGCACATCGGGCATCCGGAAGTTCGTGCGGATGCCGGCGACCTTGACCTCGTTCGCCGTCTCGCGCGGGAAGCCGCCGATGAGCAGGCCGATGTCAGCCGTGGTGCCGCCGACATCGATCACGGCGCAGTCGGTCAGGCCGCTGGTCGCGGCCGCACCGCGCATCGAGTTCGTCGGCCCCGAGGCGAAGGTGGCCACCGGGTAACGACGCACGTACTCGTCATCCATCAGCGTGCCGTCGTTCTGGCTGAGGAAGATCGGCGCCTCGATGCCCTGCGCACGCACGGCGGCGGTCAGGCCGTCGACGATCTCGGAGGCGAGCTCGCGCAGCGCCGCGTTGATGATCGTCGCGTTCTCACGCTCCAGCAGACCGATCCGGCCGATCTCGTGCGAGAGCGAGATCGCGACATCCGGCCCGAGCACGTCGCCGACGATCTCGGCGGCCTGGGTCTCGAGGTCGTGGTTGACAGGGCTGAACACCGACGAGATGGCGACCGAGCGGATGCCGTTGGCCTTCATGTCTTCGGCGGCGGCGCGCAGCTCGTCCGGGTCGATCGGCGAGATCGGACGGCCGTCGAACTCGTAGCCACCGTGCGCGAGGTAGCTGCGCGCCTTCGTCGCCTCGACGAGCACCTCGGGCCAGTCGATCAGCGGCGGCAGAGCGCGGGTGGCGGGCAGCCCGAGGCGCAGCGCGGCGGTCGGAGCGAGGCGGTTGGCCTGCACGAGCGCGTTGATGAAGTGGGTCGTGCCGATCATCACGGCGTCGATCTCCGACCCCTCGAACGGATGCCGCGCCCGGAGGTCCTCGATGGCCTGGACGATGCCGTCCGTGACGTCGGGGGTGGTGGAGTGCTTGACCCCGGCGAGGGTGCGGGTGCCGTCCATGAGGACGGCGTCGGTGTTGGTTCCGCCGACATCGATTCCGATGTGCATGGTTCTCGTTCCTGTCGTGGAGGTCGGGAGCTGGATCAGATCACGGCTGCAGAGTCGGCCGGGTCGGCCTGCCGGGTCGTGGCCTTGCCGACACCCCGCACCCAGCCGAGCTTGCCGGCGACGATGTACAGCGCCATCGAGAGGAACAGGCTCAGCAGCGACGGGATACCCCAGGTGACGAAGTAGCCCACGAGCGAGGAGACGGCCCAGATGATGAGCGTCGCGGGGACGATGCGCGGGGCGGTCGCGGGCAGCACACCGGCGTCGCGGGTGGCGTCGAGCTGGCCGCGCCAGTGGCGCACGATGTAGTACTCGGCGACCATGATGCCGGCGATCGGCGGGAAGGCCACCGAGAGCACGATGAGGAACTGGGTGAACTGGCCGAGGATGCCGACCGCGGCGAGGATCGAGCCGACGACGCCGAGCACGATCGTGGTGCTCACCCGGTGCAGGTTCTTGCCGAACGCGGTGGAGATGAAGTTCACCAGGCCCAGCGTCGAGGGGTACAGGTTCCAGTCGTTGATCTTCAGCGTGCCGGTGAGCACGATGAACAGGCCGATGAACCCTACCGACGAGGTGACGATGGCGACGATGTTGCCGCTGGCGGCGGCGTGGGCAAGGAGCACACCGGCCAGGCCGATGACGAACTCGCCGAGCGACACGCCGACGACGGTCTGCTTGATGACGTCGGCGCGGGAGCGGTTGAAGCGGGTCATGTCGCCGGTGATGATCGCGCCGACGATGAGGCCGCCGGCGACGATGCCGGTGCCCACCCAGACGCTCATGGTCGGGCCGGGGGCGGGGCCGGTGAGCAGTTCGCCGATGTCGTGGCGGGTGAGCTCGGTGATGACCGACCAGCCGACGAGGATGAGGAACAGCGGCACGGTGACGTTGGCCAGCCACTGCATGCCGACGAAGCCGAAGGCGACGATGCCGGTGACGATGAGGCCGAAGATGAGGCTCCAGGCCCACACCGGCAGGGCGCCGGGCATGAGGGCGTCGAGCGACTCGGCCGAGATCGCGGACTGGATGCCGAACCAGCCGATCAGACTGATGCCGATCGCGAGGCCGCCGAGCGAGGCTCCGATCTCGCCGAAGCCGGTCCAGCGGGCGAGCAGCGAGGTGTTCAGGCCCTCACGCTGACCGATGAAGCCGACCACGCACATGATCACTTCGAGGATGATCGAGCCGAACAGGAAGGCGAGGAAGGCCTCGCCGAAAGTCATGCTGTAGCCGAGGGTCGCGCCGAGGAGGAACTGCGAGAGGGCGGAGACCTGCCCGAATCGCTGCACGGCGATTCCGAACCAGGGCTTGCGCGCCTCGGGAGTGACTCGGGAGAGCGCGAAATCGTCTGCGTGCGCCATGCGTGCCATGTTGTTCCTTCGAGAGGAGGGGGACGGGTTGTGGCCACAGTAGCCACGCCCCGCGGCGCATGACATATGCAATCCGCATGAGATGGGCGCCTCATTGTGCAGAACGCACATTCATCCCGCATTCGCGCATCCGCGCATCCGCGCATCCACGCATCCACACCCTGCGCCCCCGCCACACTTCCGCCGAGACCCCGCCCTATCGCCGAGACCCCTGCCTATCGACGCCCACAGCGTGGGGTGTCGACGAAAGACAGGGGTCTCGGCGAAGGGTGACGCGGGTCACGCGGGGGCGCGGGGTGACGCGGAGCGCGACAACGCAGGGGTCAGTGCAGGGCGTTCTCCTCGATGAACGCGCGCAGTGCGGCCTCGTCGTCTGCCATCTCGACGACCCGCTGCGGGGCATCCAGCATCTGCTGCAGCTCATCGGAGTACGCGACCTCGACGCCGACCGCCTCCTGGATCGTCTCGGCGAACTTCTCGGGCTTGGCCGTCTCGAGCACGAGCATGGGCACGCCATCCTCGACGTACTCGCGGGCCACCTTCACGCCGTCGGCCGTGTGCGGGTCGATGAGCTCCCCGGTCGCCTCGTATACCGCGCGGATCGTCGCGAGCCGGTCGGCGTGGGTCGACGTGCCGCTGACGATGCCGAACTCGCTCTCGAAGCGCGGCTGCTCGGCGGAGAAGTCAAAGTACCCCTGCGCGTCGAGGTCAGCCCAGGCGCCTACGACGCCCACCGGGTCGCGGTCGACGAGGTCGAAGATGAAACGCTCGAGGTTCGACGCCTTCGAGATGTCCATCGACGGGCTCGAGGTCGCGAGGGTCTGCGCGGCCGAGCGCGGACGGTAGACACCCGTGCGGAAGAACTCATCGAGCACGTTGTTCTCGTTGGCGGCGAGCACGAGGCGACGGATCGGCAGCCCCATGCCCTTGGCGAAGTATCCGGACAGGATGTTGCCGAAGTTGCCGGAGGGCACCGTGAACGACACCGCCTGCGGTCCGGTGGTGTCGGTGGCGCGCAGCCACGCCCAGAAGTAGTACACCGTCTGCGCGGTGATGCGCGCGAGGTTGATGGAGTTGACGGCGCCGAGGTGCTGGGTGCGCTTGAAGTCGAGGTCGCCTGCGAGCTGCTTCACGAGGTTCTGGCAGTCGTCGAACACGCCCTCGACGGCGATGTTGTGCACGTTGGCATCCTGCAGCGAGAACATCTGCGCGCGCTGGAACCGGCTCATCCGCCCCTGGGGCGACAGCATGAACACCGAGACGCGATCCTTGCCGCGCAGGGCGTGCTCGGCGGCCGAACCGGTGTCGCCCGAGGTAGCGCCGAGGATGTTCAGCACCGACCCCTTCTTCTCGAGCGTGTACTCGAGCACCTGTCCCAGGAACTGCATGGCCATGTCCTTGAACGCCAGCGTGGGGCCCTCCGAGAGTCCGACGAGGGTGAGCCCGCCGTCGATCTCACGCAGCGGCACGACCGCCCCGGGGAAGTCGGCGTAGGCGGCATCCGTCATGCGCGCGAGATCTTCGCGGGGGATGTCGGTGGCGAACAGGCCGAGCACCTCGGCCGCGAGCTGCGGGTAGGTCAGTGCACGCCAACGCTCCAGCGTCTCGGCGTCGACCTGGGGCAGCTGCTCCGGCACGGCCAGGCCACCGTCGGGCGCGAGTCCCTCGAGCAGGGTCTCGCTGAACGGCTGCGGCTGCATGCCGCCGCGGGTGGAGATGTACTGCACGGGTGCTCCTCGGTTCGATCCGACGCGGGGATTCCATTCTCGCAGGCCGCCGCCTGCACATCCCCCCGATGACATCCCCCACCGCCCTCCCTCCCCCCCGCGTCCCACTTTTCGCAGACCGTGTCCCACTTTCTGCTGTCAACCACCGGTTTTGACAGCAGAAAGTGGGACATGGTTCGGCCGGGGGTGGGGCGGGAAGGGTGGATGCATGGCCCGAGGCATCCGCATGATTAAATACCCCTGGGGGTATTTTCCACCGACCCCAGAGGAGTACGGAATGTGTAGAGCAGTCGCCTGCAAGGAGTGCGGCAAGACGACGTGGGCCGGATGCGGGCAGCACGTGGACAGCGTGATGCGGGGCGTCGCTCCGAAGGATCGCTGCCAGGGCCACGAGCGCACCGCCCGCCCTGGTCTGTTCGGCCGACTGTTCGGGAAGGCCTGACGACCATGCGCGTGCTCATCATCGGTGGCGTCGCCGGCGGCATGTCCGCCGCCACGCGACTGCGGCGCCTCGACGAGACCGCCGAGATCGTCGTCTTCGAGCGCGGCCCCTATGTCAGCTTCGCGAACTGCGGCCTGCCGTACCACGTGGGCGGGGTGATCGCCGAGCGCGACGCCCTGCTGCTGCAGACCCCGGAGTCGCTGCGCTCGCGCTTCGCGCTCGATGTGCGCATCGGCACCGAGGTCACCACCATCGACCGCGCCGCGCAGACCGTCACGGTCCGAGAAGTAGCGACCGGTGAGACGACGACCGAGAACTACGACCGGCTGATCCTCGCGATGGGGGCCGACGACCGCTCGCGGCTCTCCCCCGCGCCCGAGGGGCCGGTCGTCTCGACCCTGCGCACCGTCGACGACGTCGACCGGATCGTCGCCGCCCTGCCGGCGGGCACGACAGATGCCCGCGCCGTCGTCGCCGGGGGTGGATTCATCGGGCTCGAGGCCGTCGAGAACCTCGTGCACCGCGGGCTGCAGGTCACGCTCGTGCAGCACGGCGCGCATCCGCTCAGCGGCCTGGATATCGAGATGGCCGCTCCCCTGCTCGACACCCTGCGCGCGCATGGTGTGCACGTGCGTACCGGCGCGACGGTCGCCGAGGTGGATGCCACGGGCGTCACCCTCGCCGACGGCACCCACATCGCCTGCGATCTCGTCATCGACGCCCGCGGCGTGACACCAGCGACCGGGCTCGCCCGCGACGCCGGACTCCAGATCGGGCCGGCCGGCGGCATCCGTGTCGACAAACACCAGCGCACGAGCGACCCGCACATCTTCGCCGTGGGCGACGGGGTGGAGAAGACGGATGCCGTCACCGGCGAGCCGGTGCTGGTCACCATGGCCGGCCTCGCGAACCGCCACGGCCGGCACATCGCCGACGTGATCGCGTCCGAACGCACGGGCGTCGATCCCGACGCGATACCCCCTGCCCTCGGCACCGGAATCATCCAGGTGTTCGAGACGACAGCGGCGATGACCGGGTGGAGCGAGCAACGCCTGCGTGCCGCCGGACTGCCGCACCGGGTCATCCACACGCACCCCTCACACCATGCGACCTACTACCCGGGGGCGGAGCGGATGTCGATGAAGCTGATGGTCGATCCCGAGAGCGATCGGATCCTCGGCGCACAGATCGTCGGCGGCCGCGGGGTCGACAAGCGCATCGATGTGATCGCCACGGCGATGCACGCGGGCATCACGGCGTCGGGACTGAGCCGGCTCGAGCTCGCCTACGCACCTCAGTTCGCCTCGGCCAAGGATCCCGTGAACCTCATCGGCTACGCGGCCGACAATCTGGTGACCGGGCTGACCGCGGGCATCCAGTGGCACGAGCTCGACGCCGCGCTGAGCGATGGGGCGACGCTGATCGACGTGCGCTCCGCCGAAGAGTATGCCGGCGGCGGCATCCCCGGCAGCGTCAACGTGCCGCTTGACGAACTGCGCGACCGACTCGGGGATCTTCCCACCGGAGAGCTGATCGTGCACTGCCAGGTCGGCCAGCGCGGGCACACCTCGGCGCGACTGCTGGCGCAGGCCGGCCGCGCGGTGCGCAATCTCGACGGCGGATATCTCACGTGGCGCGACGGCGCCCGGATGAGCGGACAGGAGCAGCGATGAGCGAGAAGAAGCGCCCCGATGAGGCCGAGCTGCGTAAGGTCGTCAACCGCCTCAAGCGCGCCCGCGGTCAGCTCACCGCCGTGATCGACGCGATGGAGACGGATGCCGACTGCCGTGACGTCATCATCCAGCTCGCCGCCGTCGGCAAGGCCATCGACCGGGCCGGTTTCGCCGTGATCAGCTCGGCGCTGCAGACCTGCCTCGCCGGCGACGACGCCGATGCCGGCGACGACCGCCCCACCGTCGCCGAACTGGAGAAGCTGTTCCTCACCCTGGCCTGAGACGACCGCCCCTCCCGGCGCCGCCTCCCCGCCCGGCATCCTTGTCCCACTTTCCGCAGAGCATGTCCCACTTTCCGCAGACCTTGTCCCAAAATCTGCTGTATATGGGCCGCTTTAACAGCAGAAAGTGGGACATGGTCGGGGGTGGGGGTACATAGTCGGGGGCGGGGTGGGACGAGCTGCAACAGGCGGCGCGTCAGGAGGGGACGGATGCTGAATCAGCCGCGGCGGCACCCACCCGCGGCACCCGCCCCGGCCACCAGATGCGATCGCCGAGCAGCCCGAACACGGCGGGCACGATGACCGTGCGCACCACCAGCGTGTCGACGATGACGCCGACGCCGACGATGAGCCCGAGCTGACCGAGCGTCACCAGGGGCAGCACGCCGAGCGCGGCGAAGACACCAGCCAGCACGATGCCGGCGCTCGTGATCACGCCACCGGTGTGCGCCACGGCTCGCACCATGCCCGTCCGAGTGCCATAAGTGTGCGCCTCGGCGCGGGCGCGGTGCACGAGGAAGATCGTGTAGTCGATCCCCAGTGCCACCAAGAACAGGAACGACAGCAGCGGCACCTGCAGATCCAGCGCATGCTGGTCGAACAGCATCCGACTCAGCCATGCCCCCGAGCCGATCGCGGCGAGCGCGCTGGCAATGTTCAGCGCGAGCAGCACCACCGGGGCGACCAGCGACCGCAACAGCACAAGCAGCACGATGAAGCTCACCGCCAGCACGAGCGGCGCGATCAGCCACAGGTCGTGGCCGTTACCCGCGCGGGCATCCACATCCGTCGCCGTGGCACCGCCGACGAGGGCATCCGCTCCCGGCACGGCGTGCACGGCATCGCGCAGCTCGACGATCTGCGCCAGGCTCTCCTCGCTGCCTGGCGCATACTCGCCGGTCACCATGATGGTCGTGAGCGTGCCGTCATCGGTCTGCGCGGTGGGGTGCGCGCGCAGGATGCCGTCGACACCGTCGACCGCGTCGATCACGGCATCCGTCTCATCCGTGTTCGCGACGACGAGAATCGGCTGCGCCTCCCCGGCCGGGAAGTGCGCGGAGAGCACCTCGAGCCCGGCCGCTGATTCGGACGGCACACGGAACTTCTCGAGCTGGTCGAGTCCGACGGTCGTGCCGATGAGCCCGGTCGCCATGACGGCAAGCAGAACGAGCCCCGCGACGAGGCTGCGGCCGGGGCGACGCATGACGCCGGCGGCCAGGCGGTGCCATAGGCCCGGGCCACGCTCGGGCTCGCCGGGTCGCGGGACGAACGGCCAGAAGATGCCGCGCCCGCACACGGCGAGCAGCGGGGGCAGCGCGAAGAGGACAGCGGCCAGAGCGACGAGCAGCCCGGCCGCTGCCGTGACGCCGAGGCCCCGAGTGCCGGGGATGACGGCGAAGACGAGGGTGAGCAGGGCGAGCACGACGGTGACGTTGGATGCCAGGATCGCCGGCGCCGTTCCCCGCCAGGCCGTGCTCAGCGCGCGGCGGTGGTCGTCGTCTCGGCGCAGCTCCTCGCGATAGCGGGAGATGAGCAGGAGGGCGTAGTTGGTGCCGGCGCCGAAGACGAGCACGCTGATGATCCCCGCGTCGAACTGCAGCTCGAAGGCCTGGCCGAGAGCGGATGCCACCTTGCCGGCGAGCTGATCGGCGAAGGCCACGACAGCGAGCGGGATGAGCCACAGCACGGGCGAGCGGTACGTGACGATGAGCAGCACCGCGACGATGAGGATCGTCACGAGCAGCAGGGTGAAGTCGGCGCCGTCGAAGGCTCCGGCGATGTCGGCTCCGAAGGCGGGCCCGCCCGTGACCTGCACCGTGAGCCCGTCCGGGGTGAGGCCGGCGAGGTCGGCGCGCAGCGCCTTCAGATCGTCGGCGGTCTCGCCATTGCTGTCGCCGACGGTGAGCGGGGCGACGATCACGGCTGCCTCGCCGTCGTCGCTGATCACCGGCGGGGCCGGCGTGCCGTCGTCGTCGAGTGCCGGGGTGAGATCGGCCAGTGCCGCGGCATCCGTCTCGGTGAGCTGTCCGCCGTCGTCACGGGTGACGACGACGAGAACCGATGAGGTGTCGGCGTTGGGGAACGTCTCGAGCAGTTCGGCGACCTGCGCGGATTCGGAATCCGCCGGCGCGGGGTCGACGCCCTCGGGTGCCTCCGCGCGCCCGAACAGGCCGAAGAGGATGGTGAAGCCGAGCAGCACGACGCCGAGGGCGATCCAGGCTCCTCGGCGTGAGGTGAGGCGGTCGGAGAAGCGGGTGCGCGGGCGTGGATCTGGCATGGTTCCAGTCCAGTGCGCGGATGCCGATCCCCCATCGCCAGAAGGATCGAACCTGGTCTCCACCTTTCGATGGATCCCTGCCCCCCCGGCCCCTTGTCCCACTTTCCGCTGACCGTGTCCCACTTTCTGCAGAGCTTGTCCCAAAATCTGCTGTCAAACCGGGTGGATAACAGCAGAATTTGGGACATGGTCGGGAGGGGTGCCGGCCAGGGGCGGGAGGTGTGCAGGCCAGAGGCCATCACCACATCCGGCCCACTCACCCGACCCGCCGTACTAGATCCAGCCGCGCTCCTCAGCGAGCAGCACCGCCTGCTGGCGCGTGGCCACGTGCAGCTTGGCGAGCACGGCAGAGATGTGGTTGCGCACCGTTCCCGGCGCGAGCGACAGCGCGCGGGCGATCTGTCCGGTCGTCTCGCCGCGCCGACCGGCCCGCAGCACATCGAGCTCACGGTCGGTGAGCGGGGAGCGCTCGTCGCTCAGGGCATCGGCCGCGATCTCCGGGTCGACATACCGCCCGCCGGATGCCACCCGCCGGATGACCTCCGCCACCTCATCGGCGCCGCGCGATTTCGGCAGAAACCCGGAGACGCCGGATGCCAGTGCACGCCGCAGCACCCCGGGGCGGGCGTGCCTGGTCACCACGACACACCGCGTCGCGATCTGCCGGTTCAGTCGCTCGGCGACCTGCACGCCGTCCAGGCCGGGCATCTCAAGGTCGAGCAGGCAGACGTCCGGCTGCACGCGCAGGGCCTCGGCCACCGCCTGCTCGCCGTCCTCGCACTCGGCGACGACCTCGATGTCGTCCTCCAGCCGCAGCAGCGCGGCCAGCGCAGAACGGATCATGCCCTCGTCATCGGCGATGAGCACCCGGATCATCGTTGCGGCCCCTCGCCGGCATCCGGAACCCGCACTTTGACGACGAACTCGCCCTCACCGCGGCGCACCTCGAGCGTCCCGCCGGCCTCAGCGATCCGACGCCCGATGCCCTCCAGGCCCGACCCGTCCGGGCTCGGCACGGTGCCAGCCGACACGTCGTTCGCGATCTCATACCGCCAGTCGGCACCCTCGTGGGCGAGCGTGAGCCGCACCTTGCCGCCATCGCCATGTCTCAGCACGTTCGTCGTCGTCTCGCGGATCACCGGCCCGAGAGCCGAGCCGGGCGCGGCAGCAGCATCCGGTGCGATGGCTGTCGTCACCGTGAGCCCCGCAGCCCGCAGCAGATCGGCAGCATTGGCCAACTCGTCACCGAGCGGCACCGAACGAAAGCGCGTGGCGAGGTCACGGGTGCCCTGGCGGGCCTCGTCGACGCTGGCCCGGGCAAGCCGCACCTGTTCCAGCGCGGCCTCGGGGTCACGGGCCATCAGCCGCTCGGCCAGCTCGAGCTGGAGGGCGATCACCTGCAGATGATGCCCCTGCAGGTCGTGCACATCTGTGGCGACCCGCAGTCGCTCCTGCGTCGCCGCCAGGCGCGCCTCGGATGCCCGTGCCCGGTCGAGCGTGACGAGCACGTCCCACCACCAGATCGAGCTGACCGTCGCGACCGGCAGGAACAGGCAGTAGATGGCGACCGCCCACCAATACTCCTCCGCCCCCTCGAACACGCCTCTCGCATCGACTACCCACGCCACGATGAGGGTCAGTTCGGCGCCGATCATCACCCGCAGGCGGATGCCACGCGGCCAGGTCAGCAGCACGAGTCCGAGCAGCAGCGGGGTGATGCTCAGCATCCAACTGCCCGAGACCAGACCCAGCGCCAGACCGTAGGCCGCGCACACGGCGAGCGGCACCATCCAGCTCGCCCGGCTCGGCGCCACATCGGCCCGCACCGACAGACGGTGCTGCAGGGTCAGCACGACGCAGGCGGTGACCCAGGCGAGACCGCCCAGGCCGCTGACGAGCAGCGTCGGTGTCGGCGCGCCGGTGCCGAACAGTGTCACCGTCCAGGCGAAGACGATCGCCACGGCGAAGAATGCCACCCCGCTGACCGTGTACCACCACGTGGCGCTGATGCCCCGGTTGAGCGCGCCCGCACCGGGGTGATCGGTCGGGACGAGCGGGGTGGGGGCAGCGGTCATGCGACCCACCATAGGGCCATGACAGATGTCACGGATGCCGCGTGCAAACCGCCCGGCAGCAGGTGACGCTCCGACACTGCCGCCGAAGAACGCCAGGCGGTGAACTGAATACATCGCGACGGACACACCGATCGCCGCACAGACCAAGACAGACCAAGACACCACCAAGGAGTAGCCATGAACCTCATCGAGATGTTCCAGAACCTCGTCGCCCAGGTGCCCGAGCTCGTGCAGCCGGTCATCGTCGCCCTCGCCGGGGCCGTGCCCTTCATCGAGGGTGAGGGGGCGGCGACCATCGGCATCGTCGGCGGCATCCACCCCGTGGTCGCGGCGCTGGCGGCCATGATCGGCAACTTCGCGTGCGTCACCATCCTCGTGCTGCTGAGCGCTCGGGCCCGCACCGCGATCGTCATGCACCGTGAGCGCACGCGGGAGCTGGCGCTGGTGGGCGCCGGCGGCGGCACTCTCGTCGAGACCACCGAGGCCGCGGCATCCGACCAGGCGCCGGAATCCAGCCGCAAGGCAGCCCGCCGTGAGAAGTTCCAGCGGGCGTTCACCCGCTACGGCGTTCCCGGTGTGAGCCTGCTCGGCCCGATGCTGCTGCCGACGCAGTTCACGGCGACCATGCTCGTCGCCGCGGGCATCAGCAAGGCCCGGGTGCTCGCTTGGCAGGGCGTCGCGATCTTCCTGTGGACCACGGTGCTCACCGTGGTGATCAGCACCGCCGTGCACATCGCACACTGACACCGCCGCTGCTCCGACTCGACGGAATCCCGTTCATGCTGAAACATGGACGGGATTCCGTCTGTCGCGTCCGCGACCCCCTGTGAGGAGCCGCCCATGCCCACCAAGACCGCCCTCGTCACCGGCGCCTCCTCCGGCATCGGAGAGGCCACCGCGCGACGCCTCTCGGCGCTCGGCTACACCGTCTACGGCGCGGCACGCCGGGTCGATCGGATGCGGGAGCTCGCGGCATCCGGCATCCGCACCCTCTCCCTCGATGTCACCGACGACACCTCGTTGCAGGCAGCGGTCGACCAGATCATCGCCGAGACCGGACGCATCGACGTGCTCGTGAACAACGCCGGCTACGGCTCATATGGCGCGATCGAGGACACGGCCATCGACGAGGCACGCCGCCAGTTCGATGTGAACGTCTTCGGTGCCATGCGACTCACGCAGCTCGTGCTGCCGCACATGCGCGCGCAGCGCGCGGGCACGATCGTGAACATCTCGTCGATGGGCGGCAAGATCTACACCCCGCTGGGCGGCTGGTACCACGGCACGAAGTTCGCCCTCGAGGCCCTCAGCGACGCGTTGCGCCTGGAAGTGCAGGGATTCGGTATCGACGTCGTGATCATCGAGCCGGGCGGCATCGCCACGGAGTGGGGCGGCATCGCGGCCGAGAATGTGCTGACGACCTCCGGCTCCGGCGCCTATGGTGCGCAGGCCGCTGCAGTGGCGAAGACGCTCGGTTCCCCGGCCGCGGCGCAGCGCGACTCGTCGCCGTGGGTGGTCGCGAATGCGATCGGCCGTGCCGTGACGGCGCGTCGTCCGAAGACCCGCTATGCGATCGGCTTCGGCGCGAAGCCGCTGATCGCGCTCCGCTGGTTGCTGCCCGACCGGGCATTCGACGCGCTCATCCGCTTGGCGACAGGCACGCCCCGACGGTGAGGCTGTGTGGCGCGCGGCGTGCGTGGCTGCGCGGGGACGCCGAGGGGCGGATGCCCCCGGGGCGATCTCACGCCGAGATCAGCCGGGCCAGCAGGTAGCGGCCCCCCGCCTCGGCAGTGGGGGCGTCATCGGTCTGGGCGGTGACGAGACTGGCGTCGTAGACCATGGCGAGCGCCTGCGGCAGCTGCGGATCGACAAATCGCGAGCCCCCACCCCTGAGCTGTTCACCGAGCATCGCGACGAAGTCGTGGCGGTGCTGCCGGACGAACTGCCGCACGGGATGCTCCGGATCGGGGTATTCGACGGCGGCGTTGATGAACGGGCAGCCGCGGAAGGAGTCCTCGGCCAGCCACGCCCACAGGTCGTCGAACACGACATGCACCCGCGCCTCGGCGGCCCCTTCCGGCAGGCGCTCGAGGGCCGCGGCGAGCCGGGTGGCCGCACGGTCGGCGCGTCGGTGCAGATGCGCGAGCACGAGGGCGTCCTTGCTCGCGAAGTGTGAGTACAGGCTGGCCTTGGCGACTCCGGCCTCGGCGATGACGCGATCGATGCCGACCGCCGAAGCGCCGTCGGCGTAGAAGAGCCGGTCGGCGGCGTCGAGGATGCGCTCGTGCACCTCGGTGGGGCGGGCACGCGTCCGAGGGGCGGTCGCGGAATCGGTCACCCTCTGAGCCTAATCCGCGGCATCCGAGCGCGAGAAGATTCACGGAATAGACAGACCGGTCTGTTCGTTGCAGTTTCCCACCGGCATCCGCCGGACCCAACGAGAGGAAACCTCATGAGCACTGCCGTCGCCATCGTCATCCTGACCGACATCGCCCACGACATGGCCGCCGTCTACCGCGGCCTGGACACCGCCCGCGAGTTCGCCGATGCCGGCGACGACGTGACCATCGTCTTCGACGGATCGGGCACCGAATCCCTCGCCGCCCTCAGCGCCCCGGATCACACCCTGCACCCGCTGCTCGAGGCGCTGCGCGACAAGGTGCGCGGCGCCTGCGGCTACTGCGCCAAGGCCCACAAGGTCGCCGACCCCATCGTCGCCGCCGGGTTCCCGCTGCTCACCGATAACCGCGGCCACGCCAGCATCCGCGCACTCGTCGTCGAGGGCCGGCAGGTGCTCACCTTCTGACCTGACCGACTCCCGTTTCCCGTCGCACGTGGCGGGAAACGGGAGCGGGGACGCGGATGCGGCGTGTCGCCACCCTCTGGTGGCCCGACACGCCGCATCCGTCTCTCACACCCGACGGGGCTCGGGCACCGACCTGTCGCGCCGACGCCGAGCGAGCGCCGGAAGCGACCACTCCCCTGACCGCGGAATCGCCAACACCACCGCCGCGAGCACGAGCATCAGCGGGTACTGCGCCGCGAGCTGATCGGCCGACCAGTACAGGGCGAGGGTGCCGATGCTCGCGAGCGCGGCGATGCGCGGGATCACCCCGATGATGAGCAGCACGCCGAGGGAGAGTTCGAGCAGGGGGATGCCGATGCCGAACAGCCCGGACAGGGCACGCATGAGCTCCCCCATCGGGGCGAAGTAGTCGGGCACCCGACTGTTGTTCGCGGCGCTGTCGGCGACGAGCAGGATGTCGGGAGCGCCGAACCCCGCGCGCAGCTTGATCACCCCTTCGATCAGCCAGAGCACACCGAGGGCGAC
Source organism: Microbacterium istanbulense (assembly GCF_037204145.1). Classification (NCBI taxonomy): domain Bacteria; kingdom Bacillati; phylum Actinomycetota; class Actinomycetes; order Micrococcales; family Microbacteriaceae; genus Microbacterium; species Microbacterium istanbulense. Next base: position 72,315 of record NZ_JBBDGN010000009.1, on the reverse strand, counting down.
CCTGGCCGCCCCACCGATCAGCGGGGCGGCCAGGGTACGGGGTGCAATGCCGGTCACATCAACTCCGCAGAACCGAACGAGACCTTCGCCTTGTCGCAGTAGATGACGACGTGCGAGTAGGCGGCGGCATCCACCCCGTCGAGGGCGAAGGTCTGGGAGGCCTGGTCGTAGGCGACGAGGTCGATCTCCTTGCCCGCGGCGATGGCGTCGGCGTCGTCGCCGTTGGCGAGGTAGACGTGCAGGTCGGGGCCCTCGCTCGACGAGAACTCGGTGAGCATGAGCTTGCCGTCGGCGATCGTGGCAGTGCCGGCGAGCGACTTCTCGCCCTGCCCCTTGAACACGCCCGTGCGCTCCTCGGCGGCGGCCTCGTCGCTGGGCTTGTCGGTCATCATGTCGTCGTCCATCTTCGAATCCGAGGACGACGATGAGGCGGCGGGCTTGTCGGCCATGGTGTCGGCGGCCGACGAGCATCCGGCCAGCGAGAGCATGACGGCGAGGCCGGCGGCGGCGATGAAGGGGACTTTGCGCATGATGACTCCTGAAGGGTGAAGGGACAGGTGCGGACTCTTCGACGCTAGGGAGGCGGATGCCCGCGAGCGGTACTCCTTTCAGGTCTGTAAGGAACCGGGCATGCACCGCATCCGCGCGGATACTCTCAAGGCATGGCTGATGGAGCGCGGGTGATCCTCGTCGAGGACGACCCCACAGTGCGCCGCCTCGTCGAGGCGTATCTCGACGCGCACGGCTACGAGACGGTCAGCTGCGCGAACGGCATCGAGGGGCGCGCGGCGTTCGCGCAGGCCGGCGCCGACCTGCTCATCGTCGATCGGATGCTGCCCGGGCTCAGCGGCGATGACCTCTGCCGCGAGGTGCGTGCCGCCTCACCCGTGCCGATCATCATGCTCACCGCGCTGCGCGATGAAGAACATCGCATCGGTGGCCTCGAGCTCGGCGTCGACGACTATCTCGGCAAGCCGTTCTCGATGAAGGAGCTGCTGTTGCGGGTCGAGGCCGTGCTGCGCCGCACCCGCCCGCATTCGGCCACACAGACTTTCACAGTCGGGCGCTTCACCGTCGATCCGACCCGGCGCCGGGTGTGGACGCGGGGGCAGGAGATCCAGCTCACCGCCCGCGAATACGAGCTGCTGGTGTTTCTGCTGCACAACCCTGGCGTGGTGCTCAGCCGCGACGAAATCCTCGCCGGGGTCTGGGACTGGGCCTTCGGCGACGGATCCACGGTGACCGTGCACGTGCGGCGCCTGCGCGAGAAGATCGAGACAGACCCCACCGACCCCGTCCACCTGCGCACCCAATGGGGCGCGGGATACATCTTCGACCCGGAGCCGCAGCCATGATGCCTCTCAGCGGTACCGACATCGCCATCGTCCTCGGCACGGTGCTCGCGGTCACCGTGGTCACCGCCGGGGCCGGGATGCTGCTGCTGCGACTGGCCCGTCGGCGGTCGCTCGGCGTGCAGATCAGCATCGTCACCGGTGCCGTGCTCGCCACACTCACCGGATCGACGCTGGCGATCGCCGCACAGATGTACATCTCAGAGCACGACCTCACCATCCTCGTGTGGGTGATCGCGGCGGCCGCGGTCGCCGGCATCCTGCTCGCGGTGCTGCTCGCGCGTACCCTGCGCCGCTCGCTGGCTGACCTCGGGGCGTCGCTGGATCAGGTCGCCGCGGGCGCCGTCGTGCCGGCATCCGCCCACGGCTCCCCCGAGGTGAGTGCCCTGTCGGCACAGCTGGCCGAGACCTCGCGCAAGCTCGCCGAGGCCCGTGAGGCGATCGAGCAGCTGGATGCCTCGCGTCGGCGCTTTCTCAGTTGGATTTCGCACGACCTGCGCACTCCGCTCACCGCGGTGCAGGCCCTGGCCGAGGCGACCGAGGACGGCTTGATCACCGATCCGACCGAACTCGCCCGGCAGGTGCGCGCGCAGTCGGATGCGATGAGTCGCATGATCGACGACATCTTCGACCTCTCCCGGCTCAGCAGCGGCGCCCTTCAGCTGCGTCCCAGCCGCGTGCCGCTCACCGAGCTCATCTCGGATGCCGTCACCGACGTGCAGCAGATCGCCGCGGGGCGCGGCATCCGCATCGTCCCCGCGGCGCTGGACGGCACGGTGATCCATGCCGACCCGCACGAGCTGACCCGTGCCGTCCGCAACCTGTTGACCAACGCGGTGCACTATGCGCCGGCGGGTTCGACGATCACCGTCTCAACGCTGCACCGGGTCACCGGCTCGGTCACGATCGCCGTCGACGACGAGGGCGCGGGGGCGGATGCCGACGAGCTCGACCTCATGTTCGACGCCGGGTGGCGCGGCGACCCGTCGCGCACGTCCGCCCGCGCGGACGGCGGGGCAGGGCTCGGGCTCGCGATCGTGAACAGCATCGCGCAGGCCCACGGCGGGTACGCCTCCGCCGAGCATCTGCCGGACGGATTCCGGGTGGCGATCACGGTGCCCGCGGCCGGCGATGGGGTGCCGAGCGTGACGGATGCCGCAGCGCCGAGCCGCCACGTCGGTGGCTGATCCGTCCCCTCCGACACGCAGGACCACGGCGTGGGCTCTGGCGGGCGGCAGGCCGGATCGACATACTTTCTGAATGGATGCTGTGAACGAGTGGCTGCTCACGTGGGGCGACAACCTGTGGACCTGGATCGTGCTGCCGGTGGTGATCGCCCTCGGACTGTACTTCACCCTGCGATCGGGGGTGGTGCAGTTCCGGATGATCCCCGAGATGTTCCGCACCCTGGGCGACCGCACCCCGCGCACCGAATCGGGTGAGCCGCAGTCGGTCTCCGCCTTCCAGGCGTTCACGATCTCGGCAGCCTCGCGCGTGGGCGTCGGCAACATCGCCGGCGTCGGCACGGCCATCGCGATCGGCGGCCCCGGCGCGATCTTCTGGATGTGGCTGATGGCGTTCATCGGCGGCGCCTCGTCGTTCATCGAGTCCTCGCTCGCGCAGCTGTACAAGACGCGCGACAAGGACGGCTTCCTGGGCGGGCCGGCGTACTACATGCAGCGCGGCCTCGGCGCCCGCTGGATGGGCATCCTCTTCGCGGTGATCCTCATCATCTGCTTCCCGATCGCGTTCAGCTCCCTGCAGGCGAACACGATTCAGGCGACCATCAAGGGCAGCTTCGGCGACGACGCCGTCGCCTGGCTGCCGTGGGTGACCGGCGCGGCGCTGGCCGTGCTGATGGCGCTGGTGATCTTCGGCGGCGTGCGCCGCATCGCCTCGGTCACGCAGACGCTCGTGCCGCTGATGGCGCTGCTGTACCTGCTGCTGGGTCTGGTGATCGTCGCGATCCACATCGAGCGCGTGCCCGAGGTGTTCGCCTCGATCTTCACGCAGGCGTTCGGGCCGAACGAGGTCGTCGGGGCCACGCTCGGCTACATCATCCTCACCGGCATCAAGCGCGGCATGTTCTCGAACGAGGCGGGGCTCGGTTCGGCGCCGAACGCCGGCGCGAGCGCCGCGGTCACGCACCCCGTCAAGCAGGGTCTCGTGCAGACCCTCGGCGTCTACTTCGACACGTTCCTGGTGTGCTCGATCACGGCGTTCATCATCCTGGTGTCGGTGCCGGATCTGGCCGGCGCGGAACGGGGCATCGGCCTCACGCAGGGCGCCATCGTCGACGGCCTCGGGCAGTGGGCGAACGTGCTGCTGGTCGTGATCATCTTCTTGCTGGCGTTCAGCTCGATCCTCGGCAACTACTACTACGGCCAGTCGAACATCGAGTTCATCACCAAGAGCTCGGCCGCCCTGCTCACCTACCGTCTGGTCGCGATCGCCGCGGTGTTCCTCGGCGCGCTGGTCTCGGCCGACGTCGTGTGGAACTTCGCCGACGGCGCGATGGGCTTCATGGCAATCGTGAACCTCGTGGCGATCGCGCTGCTCTCGGGCGTCGCGTTCAAGTTGCTCAAGGACTACAACGAGCAGCGCCGCGCCGGCCTCGACCCGGTGTTCACCCGTGCACGCCTGCCCGAGGTGAAGAACATCGAGGTGTGGGAAGACGAGCTGTCGGTCACCGGCCCGATCCCCGTGCAGAAGGGCCGTCGCCGCTGAGTTCGGTGGGGTGAGGCCCGCGGGGGCGGCTGCGCACCCCACGACCCTCGAAACGCCGCATCCGTCCCGACGCGCCGCCCCACAACAGGCGCGTCAGCGCAAAAGCGGCGCGTCGGCCTCACGAGACCCTCACCCCGCGCCGAAACCCCGGTTCCACGCCGAGACCGCTGTCGAGAACCTAGGTCTCGGCACAGGATGCCGGTCTCGGCACGACGACGGATGCGGGCGCGGATGCTCAGCGCCTCCAAGACCCTCGAGACGCCGCATCCATCCCGACGCGCCGCCGCACAACAGGCGCGCCGGCGCAGAACCGGCGCGTCGCCCCCTCACAAGACCCGCGCCACACTCCGAAACCCGGGTTCCGCGCCGAGACCGCTGTCGAGAACCTAGGTCTCGACGCAGGATGCCGGTCTCGACGCGACGGCGGATGCCGGGCGCGGACGCTCAACGCCCCAAGACCCTCGAAACGCCGCATCCATCCCCACACGCCGCCGCACAACAGGCGCGTCGGCGCAGAAGCGGCGCGCCGGCCGGACGGCGGCCCCCTCAGAGCATCTCGGCGACGAGCGCCTCGATCCGGGCTCGGATGTCGTCACGGATCGCACGCACGGCGTCGATGCCCTGGCTGGCCGGGTCGTCGAGCTTCCAGTCCTCGTAGCGCTTGCCGGGGAAGAACGGGCAGGCATCGCCGCACCCCATAGTGATCACCACATCCGACGCCTGCACGGCTTCAGTGGTGAGCACCTTGGGCTGCTCGGCAGTGATGTCGACGCCCACTTCGTGCATCGCCTCGACGGCGATCGGATTGATCTGATCGGCGGGCATGGATCCGGCCGAACGCACCTCGATGCGGTCGCCGGCGCTGGCGCGCAAGAACCCGGCCGCCATCTGCGAACGGCCGGCGTTGTGCACGCAGACGAAGAGCACGGAAGGGGTCGCGGTGTCAGTCATGGCGCTCCGGGAATATGGGGTGTCAGTCCATTGTCGATGACATGGAGCGGCAACGGCCGCCGACGACGCGTCACAATGACCAGACAAGAACTTCAAGGGAGCTCCATCTATGGCCAAGCGCATCCTCCAGGTCGTCACCAATGTCGGCGAGTACGCGGGTACCGATCACCCGACGGGCCTGTGGTTGTCTGAGCTCACCCACGCCTGGGAGGTGTTCCACGAGCACGGCTTCGAGCAGACGCTCGTCAGCCCGTCCGGTGGCCTCTCGCCGCTGGAGCCCCGCGCGCTGAAGTTCCCCAACTACGACAAGACGGCGAAAGCGTGGCGGGCCGACCCCGCGAAGATGGCGTTGCTGGAGCAGACCGCTCGCCCCGACGAGATCGACTCAGCCGACTTCGATGCGATCTACATCACCGGCGGGCATGGCGTGATGTTCGACTTTCCCGACAGCGAGGGGTTGCAGCGCATCACTCGCGAGATCTTCGAACGCGGTGGCGTCGTGGGTGCGGTGTGCCACGGATACTGCGGGCTGCTGAACACCACCCTCTCCGACGGCTCGTACCTGCTCGCCGGGCGCAACATCACCGGCTTCACGTGGCGCGAAGAAGAACTGGCGAAGGTCGACAAGCTCGTGCCTTACAACGCCGAGAAGGAATCGCAGGCCCGCGGCGCCCTCTTCCACAAGGCGAAGATCCCGTTCGTCTCGTACGCCGTCGTCGACGGCAACCTGGTGACCGGTCAGAACCCGGGCTCGGCGAAGGAGACGGCGACCAAGGTCGCCGCGCTGCTGTAAGGCATCCGGCCCGATCCGTCAGAGAAACGGGATGCCCTCGGGCGCCCGGAATCCGCGCGAGCGCGCATAGTCGTCGAGTGAACGCAGGGCCGCCCAGGCGACGACGGCGCTGGATCGCGGCCGCTCCGGCGACGGGGCGTTGGAGACCACGACGTCAATCGCGCCGAGGTCACCTTCCGCGTGAATCGTGTGCCGGGTCGTCGTCGCGGTGGGGTCGGCGATGATGCGGGCGGTCGCGTGATCCCAGGCGTCGGCGGCGAGCGCGAGCGAGGCGGCGATGTTGGCGGATGCCGGAAAGCGCCGGGCCACATCGGCGGCAAGCCCCTCGGCGAGCACGATCTCGCGGTCACCCGCGCGCAGCGCATCCTGCAGATCGGCGTCCATCCAGGGCTGAAGGAGAGTGGCCGGCAGCTTGCGGCTCTCGAGCGACACCCGCCGCAGGGGGCCGGCGGCCCGCAGGGCGCGGATCTGATCGATGCCGCCGATCGCTCCGGTGCAGGCGATGAGTGTTCCGGATGCCGGCTGCGCGGTATCCACTGTCAGGAGCGTCCGCAGTGCGGCATCCGCCAACGCACCGACCGACAGCAGGATGACGTCGATGCCGTCTGCGAGGAGGCCGGGTACCCGCTCCCGCACCGCGCGCTGGGTCGCGGCCTCGACGATGACGTCGACCTCACCGCGGGCGGGGACGGTGTCGTCGCGGCCGAAGGTGCCGACCACCCGGTAGGGGCGCGTCTCGTCGACGGCGCGGCGCAGCACACTCGTGATGTGGCCGCCGCCGAGGAAGCCGACTCGCAGATCCGTCATGGCACCGATGCTAGGCCACCGCCCGGGTACGGTTGGGCGGCCGAAGCGCGGTACTGTCAGCGGTGAGGGCCCTGGTGCGTGGCCTGGCGAGACGGGAATGATGATGGATGCGATCGCCGTGCTGGGCAGCGTCGGAGACGTGTTCGCGTGGATCGGGCTGGGGATTGGTCTTCCGCTGCTCGTGATCGCACTGATCGGCCGGGTCGCGGATGGACATTGGCGGGGCGCCGAGGTGACGCTGATCGAGCGTCCGGAGGGAACGCTCGCGCGGTGGTACACCGCCGGGCAGTTCTGGGAGCGCCCGCTGCGCGGGTGGGAGGCAGCACACTGGAGCGGCCACGAGTCGGCACCGGCGTACGTGAACGACCACAATCCGCAGCGGATGCGGTTCGACGCGCATCAACCCGCGCTGCGCGCGGTGCGGGGTCTCGGCATCACGCTCACCTCGGCCGGGCTCGTCGGTCTGCTGCTGTCGTTCGCGCCTGCTGTGCTCGGCTGAGTACGGCCGGCGTTCAGGTTGTCGCGGCGCCGAGGGCGCGGATGCCGAAGAACGCCGCCCGGACGCGTTCGGCGACCTCGTCATCGGTGGCGGCGGAGAACTTGCCGTCGAGGTGCAGGAAGGCGAGTCCGTGCGCGAGCGCCCAGACGCCCTGGGCGAGCGTCTGGTGATCGGCATCCGGATAGATCTGCGTCAGCGCATCTGCGACGAGGCCCTGCAGCGCGCCGGCAGCGACCACCCGCTCGTCGTTGCTGTCGTCGCACTCCTGTCCGAACATGAGGCGGAACAGGGCCGGGCGGCGCAGAGCGAAGCGCACGTAGGTGACGGCGAACTCAATGAGTTCGTCTTCGGTGGCGGGCAAGTCACCGCTAGGGGCGAGGTCATGGCGCAGGTCGCGAAACCCGCGCACGGCGAGGGCCGATTCGAGGGCTTCACGGTCGGCGAAGTGGCGATACGGGGCGGTCTGCGAGACTTCGGCCCGACGGGCGACTGCCCGCAGGGAGAAGGCTTCGCCGGCCTCGAGCATCTCGAGAGCGGCATCGATCAGCGCGGTGCGCAGGTCGCCGTGATGGTACGTGTCGCGTGCCGTGGACATGGCTCCTCCGCCTGGTGATGTATGCGTCGTAAACATACCATGTTGACACTGCACACTTGTGACCCTACACTCATGTGAGCAACGTAAACATCAAGACGAAGGCCAGGCGCAACAATGCAGACGATCCTCGGAGCGAACGGACAGATCGCCGTCGAGCTGGCGCGCGAACTGCACCGCGGGTTCACGACCGACATCCGTCTCGTGAGCCGCAATCCGCGCCGCGTGAACGACTCCGACGAGCTCGTGCAGGCCGACCTGCTCGACGCCCGGCAGACGGCCGCCGCTGTCGCCGGCAGCGACATCGTGTACTTCACCGCTGGCCTGCCCGCAGATGCTGAGCTGTGGGAGCGGCAGTTCCCCACCATGCTCCGCAACGCCCTCGATGCCGCGCGCGCGGCGGGGGCGGCCTTCGCCTACTTCGACAACACCTACATGTATCCGCAGAGCAACCAGGTGCAGACCGAGCAGATGGCGTTCGCACCGGTCGGGCGCAAGGGGCGCGTGCGGGCCCAGATGGCGACGATGGTGCTTGACGAGATGGCCCGCGGTGAGATCCCGGTGCTGATCGCTCGCGCGCCCGAGTTCTACGGCCCCGGCCGCACCCAGAGCTTCACGAACTCGCTCATCATCGACCGGATGCTGGCCGGCAAGCGCGCGCTGGTGCCGGTGCGAGCGAACACGAAGCGCACGCTCATCTGGACGCCGGATGCCAGCCGCGGGCTCGCCCTGCTCGGCAACACACCCGATGCGTATGGACAGAGCTGGCACCTGCCGGTGGACTCTCAGCGCCTCACCTACCGCGAGTTCGTGACGCTCGCCGCCGAGGTGTTCGGAACGGATGCCGGCTACACCGTCCTCCCGAAGTGGCTGCTCACCCTCGCCGGGCACTTCTCACCACAGGCCAAGGCGATCGAGGAACTGCTCACCCGGTACCGCTACGACAACGTCTTCGACTCGTCGAAGTTCGACGCGCGGTTCCCGGAGTTCGACGTGACGACCTATCGGCGTGGGCTCGAGATCATCGCCAGCGAGAGGCGCTGACTGCGCGTCACCTCATTCCTCGCGTTGCCACACCCACGGCACGGTCTCGGTGATCTTGACCAGCCCCGCACGCTCGAGGATCGGGCGTGAGTAGTCGGTGCAGTCGGCGTGGATCCACTGGACTCCGCGCGCCATCGCGGAGCGCACCCGCGCCGCCGTGAGGGCCCGGTAGATGCCTCGCCTGCGGAACTCTGGAAGGGTCGCACCACCCCAGATGCCGGCGAAGGGTGTGCCCGGAATCGGGTCGATTCGCCCCGCGCTGACGATGCGCCCGTTGACCTCGGCGCCCCACACTTCGACGGCACCATCGGCCTGCGGGGCGAGCAGCGTGGGCAGCATGGTGTCGACCATGGGAGCGCCTCCGAACACGGCATCCTGCATCTCAAGTGCCGCACGGATGTCGTCGGAGCCTGTGAGGCGCCGCACGGTGACGCCGTCAGGCGCGGAGGCGTCGATTAGAGTCGAGGCCTCGCCGAGCATCACCGACTCGGGCGGCTCCGGGGTGAAGCCGGCCGCGGTGAGCGCTTCCGTCAGCCCGGGCGCCTCGTCATGCGTGCGCGTCTTCCACTCGGCGTGGCGGATCGTTTCGTCCTCCGCGAGCAGCGAAACGATCTCAGACACATGCGCCGCGGGGTCGTCGAGCTCACGATAGGTGACGAACACGCGGCCGCCACCGACGCGTCCGATCCAGAGCGGTCCGCGGCGTTGCACATCGGGGACCCCGTGCACTTCTGCGGCGGTGCGAAGATGCGCGTCGTAGACAGCCAGCAGATCCGTCATGGTCGTAGCCTAGGGGCGCGCTTGTCCGATCGATCTAACAGCAGCGCGATCGGACGCCCGGCAGCACGCTTAGCCGGTCGTCAGGTCAGCCGCGTCAGCTTAGTAGACGAGCGGCGGCAGGCGAGAGGAGGGTGCCTGGAGTCGCCGCCCGAAGATGATGTGGCGGATGCCGTAGCCTCAGACAACGTTGGCTGGCCGGCATGCACCCGTCGCACATGACGCCGGGTCAGCGGGGCTGCGCAAGGTGAGGCGCGAGGTGCCTCAGCACTGCGGAGTGCACTTCCTCGTCGGCGCTGATGACGGCACCGTCGGCTTTGTGAAGCGGCTCCCCGTTCAGTGCCGTGATCACGCACCCGGCAGCCTCGGCGATAGCGATGCCGGCCGCAAAATGAAGGTCACCGAGGAGCGGTCCGTCGGTGACGTACGCAGCACGCCGACCGGCGGCCACCCACGCGACGACCAGTGTCGATGACAGGATGCGAGGTTCGAACTCGGCCCGAAACGCGAGATCGACAACAAGCTGCGCGCTGACTGAGTGATCGTTGCGAGGCCGGTCCGCATTGATTTCGACGAGTCGCGAACTGTTCGTCGGCTCGAGCGGGTGGTCAACACCGTCGCGCCGAGCAAAGGCTCCGCTCCCGTCGGTCCAAAACAGTTCGCCCGACACCGGTTCGGCTGATGCTGCCACCGAGGTCGCACCGTCAATGACGAGCGCGACATTCACAGCCGCGAGCGGCGTGTTGGCCGCGAAGTTCCGTGTCCCGCAAAGCGGATCAACGAGCCACAGCCGATCGGAACGATCTCGCGCATCGTGCCCGAGTTCCTCGCCGAGGACAGAGTCGCCCGGCCGATGCGCATCCAGGACGGCCCGAATGGCCCTCTCGGAATCGATATCTGCCTGGGTGGCGAAGTCCGTCCCCGACTTAGATATGCGGTTTGGTTCACGACCGTACGCCTTGCGGATAACCGCGGCACCGGCTTCCGTGGCCGCAAGGCAGGTCTCAACATCCGATAACCCCATGTCCCGAACGTAGTTCTCTGGTCAGATCAGCAACGTCGGACACAGCGTCGTCCGACATGTTCGACCGTTTCGGAACGAACATCAGACAGAGCTGAACTCGATCGGCGGGACTCCAACTGGCTTCCCTCGTTGCTAGTCTCAGCCCTGTGCCCGACCGCATACTCCTGCACTTTCACCCCGACTGGCCGTATCGCGGCGCAACGGTGATCGAGGCCATGGGGTCGACCGGGCGCTACTTTTCGCAGTTTTACACTGGTACATCGAACGGGGGTCTCACCGCCCAACCAGGCGGGGACCGCTGGAACTGGGAAAGCCGGCTCTTCAATCGCCGATACGACATCGCAGCCGCAGATGCGCGGCCGGTCTATGGTGCCGTCGACCTCGGGGACCCGCACGGCTCTGCTCCTCGCTTTGGATCAGCGTTTCTGCGGCTGCGGCGCGAGACGTCGGAACGTGCCACCTACTGCTACCCGGATTCTGTTTTCGAGCCCGAGAAGGTTGTGCAGCTCGAGGAAGTACCGATCCTCATCGAGAAGATGCGGTCCGCGGAACACGATCCGCTGGATCGCTATGTCGAAGCACATGTGCATGGAGGCATCAGTTTCGCAGCTGATGTCGAAGCGATCGTTCTCGACCCCTGCTATCGAGATACGTTCGTGCACGCCGCGGCGTCCACTCTGACTGAGGTCGAGTTTCACCCCGGTTTCAGGGTCGATACCGGAGAACTTGACCCGGCCTACCGCGGCGCGGAGTGTGTACATCTGGCCGAGCATTTGGCTGGGACGCTGACGCCTGACGTTCTCGGCTCTGCCGCACGATCCGGTCGATATGACCCGCAATCGCTCAAGCGAGTGTGGCACCTGCTCGCGAGGTACGGGCGGCAACCGACTTGACGGCTTCTCCGGCGGTTCGACGCTCGGTCACAGAAATGGAATGCGTGAAAGCTCCGTGATCAAACCGTTGCATTCGTTACCTCGCCGTTATACAGTGATCGCACGGTGAATGTTTGCTGTGGCATCCATCGCATGTGATTGCAGGACAACTCTTGGTGCAAAGGGACAAGGGCCGGTCGGGAGCCTCTCCGATCGGCCCTTACTGCGTCTCGGGTACGCTTCGACAAGCTCAGCGACCGCGCTCGAACGGGACGGAGACCGGATGTTGATCGTCATGGCAGGCCTCCCCGCCAGCGGAAAGAGCACCATCGCTGACGCCGCCGCACGACTTCTCGGCTGCGCCGTCATCTCCGTCGACCCGATCGAAGCCGCCCTCTGGACGGCGGGCATCGACCGCGACCAACCCACCGGCCTCGCCGCCTACGTCGCCGCCGAGGCCATCGCGGAGGCGCAGCTTCGCCTCGGTCACGACGTGATCATCGACGCTGTCAACGACGCCGAGGCCGCCCGGCAGCAGTGGCAGGATCTCGCAGATCGTGCCGGCGCTGGCATCCTCTTCGTCGAAGTCTTCACCACCGACATCGCCGAGCACCGCCGCCGTCTCGAGACGCGTGAGCGCGGCATCGCGGGCTTCCCCGAACCGACCTGGGAACAGATCCAGGGGCGACGAGCCGGTTTCGACGGGTGGGACACACCGCGACTGCGCCTCGACTCACGGGAACCGGTCGAGGTGCAGGCGCGCCGCATTGTGGATGCCGTCGCGGGGCGCTTCGACAAGCTCAGCGACCCAGGCGTGTGATCTGAACCGGCCCGCACCTCGGACGGGGCGATGAGTACGCTGGTAACCATGACTGACCGCCGGCTCGCCATGGAAGCGTGGGAGAGCCTCTTCCGCGCCCAGCACGAGCTGTTCGCCCTGATGATGAGCGATTTCGAAGGAACCGACGTCTCTCAGGCCGAGTACGACGTGCTGCTCACCACCGTGCGCTCCCCCGCGATGAGCGCCCGCCTGCGCGACATCACGGCCAACATGCTCATCAGCCAGCCCAGCGTCTCGCGCCTGATCGACCGCATGGTCACCCGGGGGCTCGTCACCAAGGCCCCCGACCCCAACGACGCCCGCAGCTCGATCGTCACCGCGACGGATGCCGGGGCGCGGGCCTTCCGCGCCGTCGCCACCGTGCACGGCCGGTCGATCGCCCGCTGCATGTCTCCTCTCACCGACGACGAACTGCGCGCCCTCCTCTCCCTCACCCAGAAGCTGCGCGGCATCTGACCCCGCGCCAGCGGCCCGCGCGCCGTTCTGGCAGGGTGGAACCAGCCCGCGCGACCGCGCCGGCACTCGGACCACCCCCGTGGGGGAATTGGGAGGTCATTCATGGAGTTCGCCGGAGCCATCGGCATCCTCATCATCATCGGCATCGCCGCCGTCGCCATCATCGTCGTGGGACTCATCGGGCTGCTGTTCGCCCGCAGCTGGATCAAGGTCGCCCGCGCCGACGAAGCGCTCGTCATCTCGGGACGCAAGCAGAAGGTGCAGAGCTCGGTCGTCGCCGCCGACGGCAGCACCCGCTCCGAACTGTCGGAGTCGCCGGTCACCGTCATCGTCAACGGCAAGTCGCTGGTCAACCCGATCACGCAGCGCTTCGAGATCATCTCGCTGCGCTCGCGTCAGGTCTCGCTGAACGCCGAGGCGCAGTCGCTCGACAACGTCACCCTCAACGTCGACGGCGTCGCGATCGTCAAGATCGGCTCCGACCCGCTGTACGTGCGCCGTGCGGCCGAGCGTTTCGCCTCGCAGGACAAGGCGATCGAGCAGTTCACCACCGAGCAGCTCGAAGGCGCCCTGCGCGGCATCGTCGCCACCCTCTCGGTCGTCGAGCTCATGCGGGAGCGCAAGAAGTTCTCCGACCAGATCGCCGCCGACGTCTCGCAGGAGCTCGCCGAGCAGGGACTCATCCTCGACTCGTTCCAGATCAAGGGCATCACCGACAAGGTCGGCTACATCCAGTCGCTCGGCGCCCCCGAGATCCAGGCGAAGCGCCAGGCGGCCGAGATCGCGCAGACCAACGCCGACCGCGCGATCAATCAGAAGAACATCGCCAACCAAGAGGCGAACCTCATCGAGCAGACCGCGCTCGACACCAACACGGCCAACGCGGATGCCGGCATCGGTCGTGCCCGCGCCGAGGCCGAGCAGGCCGAGCAGCTCGCCCGCGCCCAGGCCGAGCAGGCCGTGCTGCAGCAGCAGGCCGAGAACAAGCAGGCTCAGCTGGATGCCGACGTCAAGCGCGTCGCCGACGCCCAGCGTTATGAGGCCGAGACCCGCGCACAGGCTGAGCTGTACACGCGTGAGCGTGCCGCCGAGGCGGCCGCGATCGAGCAGGTCAAGCAGGCCGAGGCCCGCACCCGCATCGCCGAACAGCAGGCACAGGCCGACAAGGCACGCGCCGCCGGTGAGGCTGCTGCCGCCGAGGCGAAGGCAACCGGTGAGGCCAACGCGCTGCGCGCTCAGGCCGAGGCAGAGGCCGAGGCGCGCCGCCTGCGGGCATCCGCCGAGGCCGAGGCGATCCGCGCCGAGGGTGAAGCCCGCGCTGCCGCCGTCGAGGCGGAGGCCAAGGCCATCGCCTCGAACCAGGAGGCCTTCCTGTCGCAGCGCGTGCTCGAGACCCTGCCGTCGATCATGAGCGAGTTCGCCAAGGGCTACGCCGCGATCGGCAACGTCTCCATCGTCGGCGGCACCTCAGACGACGGAGCATCCAGCGTCGTCGGCGCTGACAACGCCCGCGCGCTGCGCTCGGTGTTCGACAGCGTCAGCTCGGCCACCGGGCTCGACCTCGCCGCGATCATCCAGGGCCAGGCCGTCGGTCGCGGTTTCGGGGCAGGAGTGGCGGATGCGGCGCCCGCGCCCGCGCCGGTCAAGCGCGAGCCGCACCCCACCACGCCGCCGCCCGCGGCACCCGCACCGGCCCCCGAGGCCTGAGCGCACGAGTGAAGCGGATGCCGCGGCCTTCGGGTCGCGGCATCCGTCTTTTCCCGCGTTTGCCAGCTAGGGCGTCCGCCGGCGCAGCGTCAGGGGTGCGAGCACCAGGAACGCGACGGCGAATGCCGCAACGATGAGCACGGGGCCGGCGACATCCGACCCCTCGTCGCCCGCCGCGACGGCCTGGATCGCGTCGATCGCGTGGCTCAGCGGCAGCCAGTCCGAGATCGCGTAGAGCACGTCGGGCATCTGATCGCGGGGCATGAACAGCCCGCCGAGGATGATCTGCGGGAACACCAGCAGCGGCATGAACTGCACCGCCTGGAACTCCGTGCGCGCGAACGCGCTAGCGAGCAGCCCGAGCGCGGTGCCCAGCAGCGCATCGACCACCGCGACCAGCCCCAGCTGCCACAGCGGCCCGTCGACGGTGAGGCCGCACACGTAGACGGCGAACGCGACCGTGATGACGGCCTGCAACACGGCCATCAGACCGAACGCCAGCGCGTAGCCGAGGATGAAGTCGACCTTGCCGAGCGGGGTGCTCATCAGTCGCTCGAGCGTGCCGGAGCGCCGTTCGCGCAGGGTCGTGATCGAGGTGAGCAGGAACATGACGATGAACGGGAACAGCGCGAGAATCGCCCCACCCACCCGGTCGAACACACCCTCCTGGTCGGAGAAGAGCCAAGCGAACAGGCCTACGAGCAGGCTCGGGGCGACGAGCATGAGTGCGATCGATCGCGGGTCGTGTCGCAGCTGGTGCAGCACCCGCCCGGCGGTGGCGAAGGCTCGGCGCAGGTTCATCGCCCCTCCTCCCTCAGCGATCGTCGTGTCTCGTGATGCGCGGACGTGTCGCGTTCGATGAGCGCCAAGAACGCGGCCTCCGCATCCGTCTCGCCCGTGTCGGCGAGCAACTGTGCCGGCGTCGTGTCGGCGATGACCCGTCCCTCACGCATGAGCAGCAGCCGATCGCAGCGCAGCGCCTCGTCCATCACGTGGCTCGACACCAGCAGCGTCGTGCCCTGGTCGGCGATCTGCCGGAACAGCGTCCACAGCTCCGCGCGCAGCACCGGATCCAAACCGACCGTCGGTTCATCGAGCACCACCAGCTCTGGGGAGCCGAGCAGCGCGACCGCGAGCGACACCCGGTTCAGCTGACCTCCGCTGAGCGAGCCCACCGACTGCTGCGCCCGATCGTGCAGGCCCACATCGGCGAGCACCCGATCGACATCAGATCGTGGGGCGCCCAGGATCGAGGCGAAATAGCGCAGGTTCTCCAGCACGCTGAGATCGGTGTACACGGCGGCACCCTGGGTGCCGTACGCAACCCGTCGCCGCAGCCCCGCTGAGCCGGCAGGCTCACCCAGCACGGTGACCGTGCCACCGGCGATCTTCTGCACCCCGACGACGGCGCGCATGAGGGTCGTCTTGCCGCACCCCGAAGGCCCGAGCAGACCGATCACCTCTCCGCGCGGGATCCGCAGCGAGAGGTCGTCAAACACCAGGTGATGCCCGCGGCGCACGGTGAGACCGTCGATCACCACAGCATCGGCTGCGTTACTGCCCGTCATACCGCGATCGTACGCCCGCGGACCCCGCACCGCTCAGCAGGAAAGGCGCCCCGATTCGTGCCGAGTTGGGCCCTGGGTTCAGCACTCGATGACGTTCACCGCGAGGCCGCCCTCGCTCGTCTCCTTGTACTTGGTCGACATGTCGAGACCGGTCTGCCGCATCGTCTCGACGACCGCGTCCAGCGACACGTAGTGCGAGCCGTCTCCGCGCAAGGCCAGGCGGGCAGCGGTGACCGCCGTCGATGCTGCGATGGCGTTGCGTTCGATGCAGGGGATCTGCACCAGCCCGCCGATCGGGTCGCAGGTGAGCCCGAGGTGGTGCTCCATCGCGATCTCGGCGGCGTTCTCGATCTGCCGGTTGGTGCCGCCCATGACAGCGGTGAGCCCGCCGGCGGCCATGGCGCACGCCGAGCCGACCTCGGCCTGGCATCCGCCCTCGGCACCCGAGATCGAGGCGTTGTTCTTGAACAGCGACCCGAGCGCGGTCGCCGTCAGCAGGAAGCGGCGGATGCCACGGCGCCGGTTCGCCTCGGCCCGCTCCTCCTCGCTCAGGTGTGCCTCGTCGAGGTGCGCGGCATCCTCGCCGAATCCAATCAGGGCACTGCCGACCAGTTCGCCGTACGGCGTCACCGCGTTGCCCGCGCCGAGCCCCGAGTCGGCGAGGAACCGCCACCAGTACATCGCCACGGCGGGAAGGATGCCGGCCGCGCCGTTCGTCGGCGCGGTCACCACACGCCCGCCCGCCGCGTTCTCTTCGTTCACGGCCAGCGCGAACGCTCCCAGCCACTCGCCGGGAAGCTCGCGGTGCCCGTCGGCCTCGGTCGCCTCGAGTTGCTCACGGATCGTCGCGGCCCGCCGCTTGACCTTGAGGATGCCGGGCAGTGTGCCCTCGCTATGCAACCCCGCGTCCACGCACGCCGACATGGCATCCCAGATGGCGTCGAGCCCCGCCGCGACCTCTTCTTCCGTGCGGGTGGCCGTCTCGTTGATCCGGGCGATCTCGGCGATCGACAGCCCGTGCTCATCACACAGCGACAGCAGTTCGGCTGCGTCACGGTAGGGGTACGGATGCACGCCACCGGCCACCGACGGCTCTTCACCCTCGCGCCGGATGAACCCGCCACCCACCGAGTAGTAGGTCTGCTCAGCGACGACCTCGCCGTCGGCATCGAGCGCCCGCAGCGTCATCGCGTTCGGATGCCCGGGCAGCCGAGTGCGGGGAGCGAAGACGATGTCGTCTTTCGCGAACGGCACAGGATGGATGCCGGCCAGGGCCAGGTCCTGCCCGGCGGGCCAGTCGGTCCACGCCGAGCGCACGGCCGACGGATCGGCGGTCTCGGGCTCGAGTCCCTGGAGGCCCGCGACGACGGCATCCGGCGTACCGTGCCCGATGCCGGTGGCACCCAACGAACCGAACAGATCGCAGGTGACCCGCGTGACCCGCTCGAGCGCGCCGCCTGCCCGCAGCCGTTGCGCGAACTCGAGCCCTGCCCTCATCGGCCCGACGGTGTGGGAGCTGGAGGGTCCTACACCGATGGAGAACAGGTCGAAAGCCGAGACGTACGCAGTCACCCCACCAGCCTACGTGCCTGAGCAGACCGATCGGTCGGTAACTCTGAAACGAAGAAATCCCCGCCGCTTTCGCGACGGGGATTTCAGCTGCGCGCCCCGAGGGACTCGAACCCCCAACCTTCTGATCCGTAGTCAGATGCTCTATCCATTGAGCTAGGGGCGCACTGCCCGCTCAGCGGGCCGAAGAACAGCCTACAACACGAATCGCGTGCGTACGAAATCGAGCAGTCGGCGCCGTCAGGCCGGGGGTGTCGAGCCCTTGCGCGCAGACTTGGCCGCCGCCTTCTCCGCGGCTTTCTCCGCCGCCCTCTCGCGCTTCTTGCGGGCGCGACGATCTGAGGCCAGCGCCTGCAGGTCGACGAGCTTCAGCGCCTGCATCCGCGCATCGCGCATGCGCTCGTAGTCGGGATCCTGATCGGGACGCATCGCCTCGACGCGCAGGCGGCGGTCGAGATTGCCGCGCACGTCGCTCCAGGCCGCCTCACGTGCCGACTCGACGAGCTCGCGCACGGCCTCCGGGTCGTCAGCGATCTCGCGCAGTTTGGTGGCGACGCCGATCGACTGCTTGGCACGCCGGCGCAGATTGCGCACGTCGCGGTCGCGGTAGTCGTGGGTGCCGGAAGGGTCGGAGTGGCGACCACGCGCCTTCTTGCGCAGTTCGGTGAGCAGCGCAGCGGCATCTTCCGATTCGGTGGCCATGGCCTCGAGCGCCTGCCGGGTGTCTTCGGTGTACTTGTCGAGGTCGAAGGTGCCGCCCTGGGCGATCGTGCCCACCAGAATGTGGTTCTTCACGGCGAGGCGTGCCGCGGCGGTGGCGATCGCGACGCCTTCGGCGATGGCATCCGCGTTACGTCCCAAGAGAACCTCCTGCATCGAGCGTACCCGTAGCACTGAGCGTGTCGACGGCATGGCTCAGATCGCCTGCGCGAGACGAGCACGCAGACGCTCCTCAGCCGCTGCGCGTCCCCGCAGCAGATGCCGCGGAATCAGCTCACGCAGCAGATCGGCGTCGCGAGCGACGAGTGCGTCGTAGATCTCACGATGTTCGTCCGCCATGTCGAAGAGCGCGTCGTGCTGCCCGAACAGCCACCGCAGGCGCGGGAGGAAGACCTGACTGAGCTCGTCCAGTCCGGCGTTGCCAGCGAGGGCGACGGCCGTCGCGTGGAACTCTGCCGCCGCCACCCTGGCCCTTTCGACCTCACCGTTGCGCGCCGCCTGTTCTTCGCGTTCGAGGATCACCGCGAGACGCTGGGCCCCCTCCTCGTCGTGCCGCTCGGCGGCGAGTACGAAGGCCAGGGTCTCGAACACCGTGCGCACCTCGCCGAAATCACGGATGTCCTTCATGCTGAACTCCCGCACAACCGCCCAGCTGCGTGGACGGGTCACGACGATGCCCTCGAGCATGAGCATCTTGATCGCCTCGCGCACCGGCAGGCGCGACACGTCGAGCGCGCGGGCGATGTCACGCTCGACCAGGCGTGATCCGGGCGGGCGGCGACCGAGCATGATGTCGTCGCGAAGGATCCGCGCGACGCGCGCTGATTCAAGCTCAGCGCGATACTCGATGACCATTCTCGGATCATCCCACCGGCCGCCGACACGCGCCACCCCCGCCGGGTGCGCTGCGGTGTGCTCAGCGCACGACGGCGGTGACGGTGGCCAGCCGCGCGAGCACCTCGTGGCTGATGGAGCCGAGCAGGAAGCGCGCGACCGCCCCGCGACCGTGTGAACCAACGACGATCATCCGGGCACCCGCGGCGATGTCGTTGATGACCTCCGAGGGGTACCCGCGCTCGACGCGCTCCTCGATCTGCAGGTCGGGGTAGTCCTGACGCAGCCCGCCGAGGGCGACGCCGAGCGTCTCGGCCGACACCGACTCCATCGATTCGATGTAGTCGGCCGGGTAGGCGCCGATGTGTCGAGGCAGCGGCACCGGCGTCCACACCGTCACCGCGATGAGCGGTTCGCCGAGCCGTTCTGCCTCCTGGGCGGCGAAGCGCGTCGCGGCCTCCGACACCTCCGACCCGTCCACTCCGACGACAACGCCGGAACGCCCCGCGAGGTCGATCTCGGGCACGACGATGACGGGACTGTGCGCGGCGGCGGCGATGCGCACCCCGTGGCTTCCCCGAGCCGGACCGTGGCCCGGTCCGCGGTAATCGCTGCCGATCACCAGCAGCGCGGCATCCTTCGACGCATCGATCAGCACACTCACCGGGTTGCCGGCGTGGGCCTGCACTTCGACGGTCAAGCCGCGCTCGCGCAGCGGTGCGGCCGTCGCGTCCAGCGCGGCCGTGGTCGCTTCAAGTGCGGCCTCGAGCACGGATGCCTCGCCGACTGCCCCGGTCGCTCCGCCGACGACGCCGATCAGACGCAGCGACTGCCGGTGCGACGCCGCGCGATCTGCGGCCCACTGCACTGCCCTGCGCCCCGCCTCGGTATCGGCTGCTCCGACCACGATCTCGTTCGCCACGACGGCCTCCTCTTTGTCGACGTGGTTCCAGGCTATCCACGGGCCCGGCGCCGGTACAGGGCGCCGGGCCGTGGTTATTCCGGGCAGGTCAGCGGACCGGAGCCGCACAGTCCTCGCGCCCCTCGAAGGGGAAGTCAATCCCCCGGCGGTACACCGGCCGAGGCTGGTAGACGTTCACGCCGGGTTCCCCGCGCAGCAGCATCGCACTGGCGAACGGTTGCTCGTCGCCCGTGATCTTCGTGGAGGTGGGGATGTAGCGGATCGTCAGCCCGCAGCGCCGGCGCGGCGAGGTGTTCGCGTTGGATCCGTGCACGATGTTCGGGTGGTGCACGTCGACGTCGCCCGGGCTCAGGATGAGGTCGTGCGCGAGGGACTCGTCGACCTCGGCATCCATCTCTGAACCCAGCACGTTGGGCACGTCGGAACGCTCGCGCAGCTGCTCCAGGGAGCGCTTGTGGCTGCCGGGGATGACCCGCAGGCATCCGTTCTCGGGAGTGGATTCGTCGACGGCGAGCCACATCGTCATCACGTTCATCGGCTCGAGATTCCAGTACGCGCCATCCTGGTGCCACAGCACGCGCTTGCCCGAGAACGGCGGCTTGCTGATGTAGTGCGAAGCGAACAGGGCGATGTCGGGGCCGACGAACGTCTCGGCGATGTCGAGCAAGCGAGGGTCGCTCACCAGACGCACCCAGAACGGATCCTTCGCGAGCAGCGTGTGCCCGAGGTCTTCGCCGGCGAGTTCGGGATGCCGCTCCTGCAACCAGAGCACATGCTCGGCCGCCTCGCCCATGAGGTCGGCGTCGAGGACGCTGCGGAAGATCGTGTAGCCGTTCTCGTCGTACTCGCGCAGCGCCGCTTCGGTGCGTTCCGCCGATGCCGTGGTGGTCATGTCGTCTCCTCCTGGGACGTGTCGTGGTGCTTCGATTCTGCGCGCGGGGCTGCGGGTACGACTATGCCGCCACTGTCTACTTTTGGTATTTTTTTGCTGTGTTGACCCTGTTTTTCAAGGATTTCGAACCGCAGTACTCGTACCATGCCGCCCTGATCTCGTTCCGCTCTTCGTCGGCACCCGAGAGCAGGCTGCACGATCACGCCGACTTCGCCGAGTTCATGCTTGTCACGGCGGGGGCCGGCACCCACGAGGTCAACGGCACGAGCGTGGGCATCGAGCGCGGCGCGCTGACCCTCGTGCGCCCTAGAGATCGCCACCTCGTACTGCCCGCGCCCGGCGGAGCGCTGGAGTTCATCAACATCGCCTTTCCGGTCGACCTCGCGATCGGCATCCTCGACGCGGCCGGGGTGAGTGCGGCGCGCTGGTTCTCGGCTGCCGACACTCCGCTCGTGCGGCTGTCTGAGAACGACATGGCCGAGCTGCACGCGGTCTATCTCGACATCCTGCATCGCCGCCTGCAGGGCCCTTCCCCTCTCGATCTGATGCGGCTGCTCGCCACATCCCTCGCCCGCTGGCCGGAAGCGCCATCGCCGGGCGCCGCCGCGACGCCGGTTTGGCTGCACTCGGCGCTGGTGCAGATGCGCGACGAGGAGAACCTGCGGCGCGGGATGGATGCCCTGCGCGAACTCACCCGCGTCAGCCCCTCCCACCTCTCCCGCGAGGTGCGACGGCACACCGGGCAGACACCGGGCCAGTGGCTCACGGCCGCGCGATTGCGCCTCGCCCGCACACTGCTGGCCACGACGACCGACCCGGTCGAGCGCATCGCCCGGCGCGTCGGCTTCGACAGCGCCTCATACTTCGGCAAGAGGTTCCGCGCCGCCACCGGGCTGAGCGCCTCGGAGTACCGCCGTCAGCGGGTAGCCGGCGTGCTCGGATCCGGTTCGGGGCGCTGACGTACCGAGCCGGATGCCGCGGTCACCAGCCTCCGTCGATGGCGACGTACGTCGTCTGCAGGTACTCGTCGATGCCGGTCACCCCTCCCTCACGGCCGTAACCGCTGTGCTTGACGCCGCCGAACGGTGCGGCGACGTTGGAGAGCACACCACGGTTGATGCCCACCATTCCGACCTCCAGTCGGGTGGCAAGCGCGAGTGCGCGGTCGAGGTCGGCTGTGAAGATGTAGGCCGCGAGACCGAACTCGTTCGCGTCGAGTAGTGCCAGCAGCTCGGCGTCATCCGCCCAGCTCACGATGGGCGCCACCGGGCCGAAGATCTCCTCCCGCACGATGCGTGCGCCAGGTGGCACGTCGATCAGCGCGGTCGGCGCCAGGTAGCTGCCGCCGGTGCCCGCGGGCGGGTCGATCCGGCTGAGCACCTGCGCCCCGTCGGCGACGGCGTCGTCGACCAGGGCATTGATCCGCTCGACGGCGCGCTCGTCGATGAGGGGACCGACGTCGCTGGCGGCATCCTTGCCCGCACCGACCACCAGCGCATCGAACCGGTCGCGCAGCGCGCGGGCGAACGCCGCGCTGACGCTCTCGTGCACGAAGAACACATTGGCCGCGGTGCACGCCTCGCCGTTGTTGCGCAGTTTCGCCTTCATGGCCTCATCGGCGGCGCGCGGGATGTCGGCATCCGCGCACACGATGAGCGGGGCATTGCCGCCGAGCTCCATCGAGAGGCGGAGCACCTGATCGGCGGACTGCCGGATGAGCTGTCGTCCCACGGTCGTCGACCCGGTGAAGGAGAGTTTGCGCAGCCGAGAGTCACGCATCAGCGCGGCGACGACGCCCTCCGAGTCGGAGGTCGGCAGCACCGAGAGCACACCCGCAGGGAGGCCTGCCTCGTGGAGGATGCCGGCGAGCGCGTTCATCGTGAGCGGTGTGTGCGTGGCCGGTTTGACGATGGCCGTGCACCCCGCGGCGAGCGCAGGACCGATCTTGCGCGTCCCCATCGCGAGCGGGAAGTTCCACGGTGTGACCAGGAGGCAGGGGCCGACCGGCATCCGCACCGTCATCATCCGGCTGCCGCCATCGGGGGCGACGCCGATGCTGCCGCCGATGCGCACCGCCTCCTCGGAGAACCAACGGAGGAAGTCTGCGGAGTAGTCGACCTCGGCCAACGATTCGCCGAGCGGCTTGCCCATCTCCAGGGTCATCAGCAGGGCGAGATCGTCGCGTCGCCCACGGACGAGTTCGTAGGCGCGCCGCAGGATGTCGGAACGCTGCTGTGGGGGTGTCGCCGCCCACCCGGTCTGGCTGGCATCGGCCACACCGAGCGCCTCGAGGGCGTCAGCGACAGAGGCATCGGCGACACGCGTCAGGACGGCCCCCGTGGCAGGGTCGATGACGTCGAACTCCGCGTCACCGGCGGCAGGGCGGAAGGTGTTCGCGACGAACAGGCCCGTCGGAGCGAGCTGCAGGGCGCGGCGCACCGCGTCGTCGGTCAGGGCGTTCATCCGATCACCCCGACATCGGTCGCGATCCGGGTCATGCCGTCGAGCGCGCCGGCATCGTGCCCTGGCACGAGACGGCTGCCCGCGGCCTCGTACGCACGAATGGTCTCGAAGGTGCGGTACGTCGCCGGAAGATCCATGCAAGAGCTAAACGGCATGTCTCGATCGAGCTCCTCACGAAAGTGCAGGGCGTCGGAGGTGAGCAGCACGGGCCCAGCGGAGGTGTGCACCTCGACCATGAGCTGCCCCGGCGTGTGTCCTCCGACGGGGATGAGCCGCACGCCCGGCGCGAGGTCGGTCGGCTCGACGACGGCGGTGATCCGGCCGGCGCGATCGAGGCTGTCGAGCAGATCGACCTCGGCCGGCTCGGAGAAGTGTCCGACCAGTTGGTGCGAAAGCGCCCCGCTGCGCACGAAGGCGAGCTCGGCGGCCGCGAGATGGACCTCAGCACGGGGAAAGCGCGAGAGGTTGCCGATGTGGTCGTAATGGCAGTGCGTCACGACCACATCGGTGACGTCGTCGGCATCCACTCCGAGGTGTTCAGCGAGCATCTCGATGGGATCGTGCAGCACGATCCGATCGCGGCGAGCTGCGACCTCGGAGGCGTAACCGGTGTCGACGACGATGATCCGGCCGGCGCTGCGAAGCGCCCAGAAGTAGTAGTCGACCGTGTGCGCGTCGTCCGGCTCACCGTACAGCGCATAGTCGAGGAAGACCTCCGACCGAAGTGATCGGCGCGTTCCATGACGGAAGGTGAACACCTGCCAGTTGGGCAGATCGCTGGACGACGCGCTCACCTGTCAGTCGCCCTTTCCGCTGTGCACCGCCACGGTCGGCTCGAGCACATCGGCACCGACGACCTCGTGCCAGGCCTCGACGCCCCACTGGAAGGCGACGATGCCGGCCTCGGGCAGCGAGATCTCGATGGCCTCGAGGATCTCCTCCGGGCTGAGCCCCAGGTCGAGGGCGACCTGGATGTGGCTCTTCAGCTGGGGCATCGGCGCACGCATCACCGTGAGGCTGAGGATGAACAGCAGCTCCTTGGTCTTGCGGTCGAGGCGGCGGGGCGCGAGGTAGGCGGCATTGACGACCCCGTTGGCGGCCTGCAGCACGGGGAAGTCTGCCGCGGCCATGATCTTGTGATAGTCGAGGACGTACCCGCGGGAGCGAGCCATGTCGTCGATGTACTTCTGCGCGTCTTCAGTCATGAGTGTCGATCCTTCTGTCGGTGGTGGTGTCGGTGATGGATGGGTCAGCGTCGCAAGAGCACGCCGTTGGCGCTCTCGTAGTACCGCGCGATCTCGGTGTGGTCCGGGGGCGTGTTCGCCACCTCGCGCGCCTGTCGGGCGACCTCTCCGGCGGAGTCGGTGACCGGGGTGTCCAGGCCGGCGCCGCTCGTGAGGGTGTGGGCGATGGCGAGGTCTTTGAGCATGAGGTCCATGCCGAATCCCGAATCGAACGTGCCGGTGAGAACGAACTTGGGGTACTTCACCTCGCTCGCCTGGCTGCGCCCGGTCGAGGCGTTGATCACGTCGAGCATCTTCTGGGGCGCAATGCCGAAGCGCGCGGCGGCGGAGATCACCTCGGCTATGGCGGCGATGTTCGTCGCCGAGAGCAGGTTGTTCAGCGCCTTGGCCGCGTCTCCGCTGCCGGGGCCGCCGACGTGGTGAACGCTGGCGCCCACGGAGGCGAGAAGTGTCTCGGCTCGGACGAGGTCGTCCGGTTCGGCGCCAACCATGATGGCCAGCTCGCCGGTCGTGGCCTTGGCGACGCCCCCGGAGACCGGTGCGTCGACATACGAGATGCCGCGGGAGCGGGCCAGGGCCGCGAGCTCGCTCGTGCTGCCGGGCTCCGACGAGCTCATATCGATGATCAGCGCTCCCTCGGGCAGTCGTTCGAGCAGCGCCGTGTCATCGCGCAGCAGCGCCTCGACGATGCGCGAGTTGGGCACCATCAGGATCACCGTGTCGATGTCGGCGGGCAGGTCATCGAGATCGCTGAGCGCGCGGATGCCGAGGTCGTCAGCCACGCGGGCTGCTGTCTGAGCGTTCACGTCGTAGACGACGAGGTCGACATCGGCGGCGAGGTTGCGGGCCATGGGTTCACCCATCGCCCCGAGTCCAATGAACAGAACGGTCATCATCTGCTCCTTTCAAGAGCGGTCTGAAGGACGGACGGATGCTGGTCGCGCACCCGAATCAGCGCAGCGTCGAGGTATTCCGCGAACAGGGCGGGGTTCTCGGCGTGCGGGAAGTGCCCGAGCTCCGGCATCTCGACGAAGGAGGAGTTCGGGATGCGCGCGGCAAGGCGCCGCGAGTCGTCCGGGGTCACCGTGGTGTCGTAGCTACCGCTGAGCACCGCGATGTGCGGGGTGCGCTCATCGAACGAGGCGACGACCTCGTCGAGGTCCCACTGCAGATACGACGCGATATCGGCGGCGTACGTGCCATGCCCTCCCCGCGAGTACCCCCACCACACGCGGGTGCGGAAATCGCGGGGCGATGCGGGATTCATCAGCCCGACGGTCCATTCCGGCACGAGCAGGGTCTGATCGATGTCTGTAGCGGCGAGCAGCTCGGAGGCCCGATTGCTTACGCGCTCGCCTGCCTGGCAGGCGACGGCACCGGCGAAGCGGGTGGGATGTGTGGCCACGGCGTGGACGACGGCTGCCCCGGCCATCGATGCGCCCACGAGTGTCGGACGTTCAAGGCCGATGGCATCCGCTGCCTCGACGATGAAGTCGGTGTAGTCGGCGGGTGTGAGGCGCCATTCGCCGGGGTACTCGCCGAAGGTGGGAGAGGATCGTCCGTGCCAGGGCAGGTCTACGGTGATCAGCTCGTACCGCTCGATGATGTCGGAGTCGGTCATGAGCCCGTGCCACTGCGTGGTGTCGCTGCCCGCGGTCGCGAGGGCAAGCAGCTGGGGCCCCTGCCCGCACCGCTCGACGTGGATGTCGGCGACGCCGAGCGCGGATGCGACCCGTAGATAGCTGCCGACGGCGGTGAGAGGGCGGGGGTGGGCGGATGCCTCGCTTCTGCCACCTCGTCCGCTCTCGATGAGAGCGCGGACCAGGTGCAGGTGGCGGTAGAAGGCACGCGTGTCGCCCTCGACGACGACCACTCCTGTGCGCACCAGGTGAAGAAGGCTCTGCCACCCCGGTTCGGGGCTGCTCTGCAGCAGGCGATCCCACACGGCATCCGGCGCGACCACGGTGAACGGCGCTGCGGCGGGAGCCGCGGTCGACGCACCAGCCGGGTCGAGGACGAGGGCGATCGCCCATCCGGAGCCGGCGAAGCCCGCCGTGACCTGGCCATCCGGGAGCAGCGCACGCACGGCGCGCGCATCGGCGCCGTGCGTGAGCTGCTGCGTGATTCCCGCAGAGGCGAGGGTGTCAGCCACGGGAGATGTCGATTCCCTTGGTCTCCGGCAGGGTCGGCAGCAGCACAGCTGTGGCGACGATTGCCACCGCGACTAGGTAGAACGCGGGCGAGACGAGGATGCCGGTGCTGGCGACGAGTGCGGCGGCGATCAGCGGACCGGGGCCGGCGAGCAACGCGTAAGCGACGTTGTAGCCGATGGCGGAGCCGGTTGCGCGGATGGATGCCGGGAACACCTCGACCAGCAGCACGTTGTTGACCACGGCGGTGCAGGCGACGAAGAAGGCGAACGGCACGAGGGCGATCAGCCCCAGCCAGGCGTTGCCGGAGGAAAGCAGCCAGAACGCGGGAAGGCTCCAGATGATGAGGCCGAAGAGCCCCGTGAAGAGCACCGGGCGACGACCCAAGCGGTCGACGAGCACACCGACGAGCGGGTTGAATCCGACGTAGATCGCCATGATGAAGCCGCACAGCACGAGTGCTTCGAGGCGGGGCATGCCGACCGGGCCGGAGAGGAAGTTGTTCACGTAGGTGATCAAGTAGTAGAGGCTCACGCCGAACACACCCGAGAAGGCGAGAGTCATCACGAAGGCCTTCACCTTTGCACTCGTCGGAGTGCGCTCCAGGGTGTTCGTCGCCCGGCGCCGCTCGACCTCCTCGAAGACCGGAGTGTCTTCGAGCTTGCGGCGGATGTAGATGGCGACGACGGCCATCACCAGCGAGGCGATGAACGGCAGACGCCATCCCCAGCTCTGGAGCGACTCTGCCGACATGGATGCGGTCAGCACGGCCGCGGTGATGGTGCCGATGAGGAAGGCGAGGCCGGCCGTGCCGGTGACCACGCTGGCGTAGACCGCGCGCTTCGCACCGGGTGCGCTTTCGCCGATGTAGGCGGCGGCGCTGGTCCACTCACTGCCCGCGAAACCGCCCTGCAGCAGGCGCAGCACGACGATGATGATCGGCGCCGCGATGCCGATGGCCGCGTACGACGGGGTGAGCCCGATGAGTGCGGTGACGACACCCATGCCGAGCACGGTGACGATGAGCACGCTGCGCCGACCGAGTCGGTCGCCGAGCGGGCCGAGGATGAGTGCGCCGAAGGGGCGTGAGATGAAGCCGACGGCGAAGACGGCCAGCGACGAGAGCATCTCTGCGGTGGCGTTACCCGACGGGAAGAACTGTGCGCCGATGATGGCTGCGAAGTAGCCATAGATGGCGAAGTCGAACCACTCCATGAAGTTGCCGATGCCGACGGCGACCATGCGCCGCGTCCGGTCCTTCTTGGTCAATGCGATCGATGCCGTCAGCGGCTGCTGCGGATCGCTCGTGGGCCGTGTACCCGAACTGTCCATCCGTGATCTCCCTTGGTCACTGTCGAATGTCGGTTCCACTGTGCGGGGCATCTAGACAACAGTCCAACGGATGTTTATCATGGCCGTTATCAATCCCATCGATTTACAGCGCGTCGATCTGAACCTCCTCGTCGTCTTCCAGGCCCTGATGCAGGAGGGCAGCGTGACGCGTGCCGGGTACAAGCTGAGCCTGTCCCAGAGCGCGGTCAGCGCGGCGCTGTCGCGCTTGCGCAAGCTCTTCGACGACCCCCTCTTCGAGCGCACGCGGTCGGGCATGGCCCCCACACCGAAGGCGCTTGCCCTGTCGTTGAGCCTGCGTCCGAGTCTGAGCACCATCGCGTCGGTGATTCTCGACGACGTCGAGTTCGAGCCGTGGCAGAGCGACCGCACCTTCCACCTGGCGATGTCGGACGACATCGAGATGCTCTTTGGACCGTGGGCCGCACGGCAGAAGTTGGATCATGACTGGAAGGTGAACTTCGCCATTCACCAAACGAATAGTCACCTCTGGCGAAGCTCGCTTGATGACCCATTCATCGATCTCGTGCTCACCACGACCCCCGCGTACAGCACGGCGGACTTCCGCAGTGAGCCGCTCTTCTCGGGCGACTATCGCTGCGTCTACAACCCCGCGCTGCTTCGACTGTCCGACCCGATCACCAGCAGGGAGTACATCGAGACCCGCCATGTGCGCGTCTCCTACGACCTTCAGCGTGGCTGGGTCGACGATGTGCTGGGAGCCATGGGGCACAAACGCAACACGCTGTGCACCATCAGCCACTTCAGCGGGCTGGGCGCGCTCCTGCCGGCGTTGCCCGTGATCGCGACCATCCCCGAGCACGTGGCGGTGCGGATCGCGGCCGCCCATGATCTGCGCATGTCGCCGGTGCCGATCCAGATGCCGCGTTTCACGATCTCAGCGCTCTGGCGCACCGAGGTCGACGGACTCATCGAGAACCAGTGGATCCGCGACCTCTGCAAGACCTTCGTCGGCGTCCACAACCTCTGACCCCTCGGGCCGGCGCAACACCTCCACGAGGAGCAGCACGACGGTCAGCGACACCAGGGCCGCCAGCACCGTGCCCACCGTGATCGGGCGCGCGAGCACGATCCACAGCAGCGCCAGCACCACGGCGGCGATGAGGATCGCCGACCGCCAGCGGTCGATCGTGCGGCCGAACGCGCCCGTGCCGATGCCGTTGCGGTCGGCGGCGGCACGCACGCGCACCATGCCGCGTTCGAGCACCGCACGCAGGTTGGTGGCGAACCGGCTGTCGCCCTCATACCAGGCCGACGCGGCAATGAGCGCCCCGGCGAGCGCGAGCGCGATCGTCGTGCCGAGCAGCAGATCGGTGATGCCCCCGAAGATCGCGTCTGCCGCATCCGCAGACATCAGCGAGGGGCTGACGGCGCCGATGAACAGCATCCGACCGATGCCGAGCCCGGCAGCGAGCAGCGCAAACGCCAGGGCGATGCCGAAACCGGTCCAGGCGCTCGCCCGGCGGCGGTCGCGGGCGAGCAGCACCCCGGTGATGAGCAGCGCGAGCGCGACCCAGGGCAGCCAGAAGCCGGCCGCCACGGCGACGGCATACAGGGTCTGGGTGAGCACCAAGGCATCGGAGTGCAGCACGGGGATGGTGCGGTCGATCACCGGAATGGCGTCGGCGAACCCGACGCCACGGTCGACGAGAGCCTGCTTGACCGATTCGATCACGGTGCTGAGCTCGATCGACAGGGTGCCGTCGCTGCCGATCGTGAGGGCTGTGTTCGGGTCTCCCTGGATCACCGCGATGGCCCGCTGGTGGGTCACGCGCAGGGTCTGCGCCCAGATGTCGGCGAACTGGGGCGAGGTGACCACGTCTTCGCTGACCGTGCCGATGATCGAGTGGATGCCGTCGACCGCGGGCCCCTGCAGCAGCGTGAGCGCGGAGTCGGCGCGGGGCGGCAGCCCCAGGTCGCGCACACCGTCGAAGACGGCGTCGACGAGCGACGGAACATCAAGGCTCTCCTCGATGGCCGTCGCCACCTGGGTCGCGACAAGGTCCTGCACGGCGGGGTCTTCCGCCAGCGGGGCGAAGGTCGACACGAAGCGGTCGGTGTCGACCAGTTGCATCCGCGCCCATCCGCTGATCGCGGCGATGGGCGCCAGTAACAGGGCAACCACGATGAGGATGCCCGAGATCACGCTCCGCCCCGAGACGCGACGCCGCGGGGTGGCGCGCAGGGCGGCGTTTTCGTCTTCCAGCTCGCGCAGGCGCGCGCGCAGGGCAGCCGGGTCATCGTCGATGGTCTCCATTGCTGTGCCTCTTCTCCTCACTGATGAGACTGGCACGCGCGATGCGGGCACGACAACAGACGCTCAGTGCGCTCTCATCTGCGCCGCCAGTGCGGGATTGCGCTCGCGCATCGAACCGGTGGACCCGCATCCGCAGCCCGACCGTGCCTGCAGCGTGCTGGCGCGCGTCGCGGGCTGAGCGCCGGGCGCTTCGCGCGGAGAAGTGCCGTTCACGCGGACGGATTCCCGCGAAGCATCCGCGGCAGGTGCACAACTCCGCGCGAAGCGCAGACGGCAGGCTGTCCGGAAGACCCCGCACGTGGTAGACATCGCTGGTGGGCGCATTGGCGTGGTACCGGTCGACGGGAGCGGATCTGCCGTTCCAGAGTCCGCTGCGCGCGCATCCGGGTGTGGCGATGGAAGGCTATTTCTGGCGCATCACGGATGCCGACAACGAGCGGGTCCTCATCGCCTTGAACGGCGTCAATCGCGGCCCGAGCGGGCCGTGGGCGACGCTCGGGTTCGCCGCAGAGCCGGGCGGTTTCCTGCAGGTGGCGGCGCATCCGGAAGCCTCCGCTGACCGAGGCGGTGTGGGTGCGCGCGCCGGGGATGCGTTCAGCGGCGATGCTCGCCAGCTGCGCGTGGACCTCGGCGCCGGGGCGCAGCTCGACGTGACGATCTCCGATCCTCTCCCCTGGCCCCATCGCGCCTTCGGCGGTTCCAGTGTCTTCCAGTCGGTTCCGGCGTTGAACCAGTACTGGCATCCCTGGCTTCTCGGCGGCCGTGTGAACGGCACCGCGACGGTCGGCGGCGAAACCTGGCAGCTCCGCGACGCGCAGGTGTACGCCGAGAAGAACTGGGGGCGCGAGGGCTTTCCCGATGCGTGGTGGTGGGGGCAGGCGCAGGGCTTCGCCGAGCGGGATGCCTGCGTGGCGTTCGCCGGTGGACAGGTGCATTCCGGGCCGATCCGCACCGAGGTCACCGGGCTCGTCGTGCGGCTTCCCGGCGGGCGTGTGGTCCGGCTGGGTAACCCGGGGATCAGCCCGGTGCGCGCCGAGGTCGACGACGAACGATGGATGCTGCGCGGCCGCGGCTACGGGTGGGCCATCGACGTCGACGCGGAAGCACCGCTTTCGGCATCCCATGTGCTGCCGGTGCCCCTGCCCTCGCAAGGACGCAACACAGCCGGCGCGCTCGAGCACCTCACCGGCACGCTGCAGGTGACGGTGCGTCGGCACGGACGAGAAGTCTGGTCCGGAAGTTCCGCACTGGCAGGGCTGGAACACGGCGGTCTCGAACGCGCACGCGCGGAGCTCATCCGTCGTGGCGCCGAGCCCTCTGCGACGCATGCGCCGCCGCTGCGCGGCTGACCTCGTGGAGCAGCGATAACGTCAGGTCTGTTGGGCGCCGTTGGTAGGCGGCTCATGATCGGCGATCCAGGTGCGGATCAGACCCTGCAGGGCGGGAGCCTTTCGCGCGAGGTCATCCTCATCGAGGAACCGGGCGACGCGTGAGGTGGCGCCGTCTCCTTCCAACAGGCCGTCCGGATCGGCGAGGGACGCGCCCGTGTGGAACATCAGCGCCACGTGCGCCCGCGACTTCGGAAAGAACGAGGCGATGTTGCCGCGGAACATGAACGTCGGCGCACTCCACTTGATGGCCTCGGAGACGCGGGGGTCCGCATCCAGGATGACCATCCGCACCGCACGGACGAGGTCTTTCTGCGGGTTGTCGTACGCGTCGAACCACGCGTCCACGGCGCCGGGGCCATCCTTACGCGCCGCGTGGGTCATCGCGCGGCGGTCACATTCCGGGGATCTCGAGGAGTTCGAGAACCTCGATCGTGCCACCCCAGCCGCGGTGCGGGTGGTCGGCGAGCACGGCCTGCAGCGCCTGCAGGTTGTCGGCCTGCATGATCGAGTAGCCACCGATGAACGATCCCGCCTCGCCGTCCGCGACCGTCTGCGTGGGCGTACCGAGGTCGACGATCGCGTCGCCGGCGCGCTGCGCCCAGTCCAACCAGGCCTGCATCGACGCGGCGCCCGACTCCGGGTCGCTGTTCGCCATCTGCTCCGCCGCACTCACGGCCGAGCGATACAGAATCAGGTACTTGGCCACGGGATCTCCAGCTCTCTTTGGTTGATGAGAACGCCATCACACCACTGCACGGATCATGCGCGCAAGAGTCTGGGGGCAGTGCGTCGAGCGTGGGCGAACGCGGGCGACGCGAGGATGCTCCGCGCCCGGCGGGGGCAAGCCTGGCGAAACGAAGAAATCCCCGCCTGAGCGGGGATTTCCATGGCGGAGACGAGGGGATTTGAACCCCTGGTCCCCGTAAGGGGACTCCACCTTAGCAGGGTGGTGCACTAGGCCGAACTATGCGACGACTCCCTAGTCCTTCCAGCCTAGCGGATGCCGGAATCCCTTGTGATTGCTGGGAAGTCGGGCGGTCGTGCCCGCCGCACGTCTTGCACTCGTCACACGCCAGAATCGGCCTGAAACGGCATCCTCGGGAGGCTCGGGGTCACTTGGGGGTCACTTGGCGCACATACCTGAGAACGGCGAGATGCCCGGAAGCACGGGCGAGGCAGGGGTATCGGTTCCTTCACCACGCTCCCATTCGCCCGCACCGCCAAGAGACGGATAAGGCGGCTGCGGATCGACCCGTGACTGCAATCGGATAGAATGCTGTCACCGATGCTGGAGGTGGAGCGATGGCAGTCCTGACCGTTCGGAACGTTCCCGACGAGGTACACCGTGCGCTGCGGGTGCGCGCGGCGGAGCACGGCCGCAGCGCGGAGGCCGAGGTGCGCGAGATTCTGAGCGCCGCGCTCGTCCCCTCCCAGCGACTCTTACTCGGCGACGCCCTCGTGTCGCTCGGCCGCGACCTCGCGCTCACCGACGACGACGTGGCCGCGCTAGACGCGGTGCGCGACCAGACCCCGGCGGAGCCGCTGACGCTGCCGTGATCGTCCTGGATACCAACGTCGTCTCCGAGGCGATGCGGCCCGAGCCGAGTCCGGTCGTGGTGGGCTGGCTCAACGCGCAGGCCGCGGACACCCTGTACCTGTCGAGCGTGACGCTCGCGGAGCTGCTGTTCGGTATCGGCGCCCTGCCCGCCGGGGCGAGGAAGGACCGGCTGGCGCGGGCGCTCGACCGGCTGCTGGCGCTGTTCCACGCCCGGGTGCTCCCGTTCGATCAGGAGGCCGCACGGCGCTACGCGGACATGGCCGTGACCGCTCGCGCGGTCGGCCGGCCCCTGCCGACCGCGGACGGCTACCTCGCCGCGACCGCGGCGGCGCACGGCTTCGCGGTCGCCACCCGGAACATCCAGCACTTCGGCGATACCGGCGTCGAGCTGATCGACCCCTGGCAGGGTCGCTGACTCGCGGGGCGGCTGACGTTCGTGACCGACTACTGGAACCACAACACGGCCTTTCATCCGGAAGCGCTCGCAGCCGTACCAACGAGGAACAGCGACGTGCTCGATATCGGGTGCGGGGACGGGCTTCTGCTCCAGAAGCTCGCACCGCGAGCGGGGCGCGTCACCGGCATCGACCCCGATGCGTCCGCAATCTCGCAAGCTCGGAGACGCCTGGCCGATACCCCGAACAGTCGCGCGATCGTGGGCGACTTCCTCACGTCGCCGGAGCTCGATGGTCAGAGCTTCGACCTCATCACCTGTGTAGCCACGCTCCATCACATGCCCCTCGGCTCTGCGCTCGAACGCATGGAGCAAGTGCTGAAACCAGGCGGCCGCCTCTACGTCGTCGGCCTATCCGCGAACAAGAGCACCCAGGACTGGATCATCTCGGGGGCGCTGCTGCTCCCGATCCGGCTGATGAGCAACCTGCGCCGCGAGTCGGGCTACGCGGACATGACGACCGCCCGCCCCAGCGAGTCGCTCACCGAAATCCGGCGCGTCGCCGCCACGGTGCTTCCCGATAGCCGAGTCCGACGACGCTTCTACTACCGCTACACCCTCACCTGGACCAAGCCGGCGCTTCCAGTCTGAACCGCGAAGCCACGCATCCGGTCGCAAGTGGCGAGCACGGGATACCCCTACAGACCGAGCCCGCGATCGGGCGGCGTCCGCCCGTGGTCGCCCGGGCGTCGAGTGAAGTCGTTGAGCTGGGCGGCGCGTGCCTCGCGTGCGGCTTGGGCGCGCTCGGCGGCCTGCCGTTCGGCCTCGGCTCGGGCGGCGAGGTCGCGGACGTACTGGACGGCCTCGGTGACGGGCAGCGCCTCGATCTGTGCGAGGTCGCGCCGGGCCAGCTCCGCCCGAGCGCGCCACCCGCTCGCGCGAGTGATCGCGGCGCTCGGGGTCGCGGAGCCGAGCACCTGCTGGCGCAGGATGGTGGACTCGCGTAGGTGCCGCTCTGCGAGGCGGGTCCGCTCGCGGTGGGCGTGTTCCGCCTCCTGCCGCGTCTCGGTCACTCGCGGGTCGGCGTCGGCCTGATTCCCGGCGACCTTCTCGGCCCACGGCTCCACACCGCTCGCGCCGGCCGGCAGGCTGCCCCAGCATCGCCGCACCGCGTCCTCCGTCGCGCGGTGCGTCTCCACCGCTTCGGTCGCCGCTCGGCCGGCGGCGCGCTTGCGCAGTCGCCCGGCCTGACCGTGCGCGGTCTGCGCCTCCCACATCCGCTCCCGCCCGGTGAGGTAGGCGGTGCCGTCGGCGGTGGCCTGCTCGATCAGCGGGGTCGCGACCTCGGCGCGGACCTCGGCGGCGCGGGCGTCCGCGGCGGCGACGGCCTCCTGCTGCTCGTCGGCCTCGGCACGCTGCTCGACCCGCTGCCGGTCGAGAGCGGTGACGGCCTGCTCCCACTTGGCCGCCTCCCGGTCGGCGCGCTCGATCTGCTCCGTCAGGCGAGCACGCGCGGTGTTCACCACGCGCACCGGCCCATCGGCGACGAGTCCGACGATCGCCTCGCGCGCCGCCTCGGTCGCGGCGACTAGCCCGCGGTCGGCGCGGTCACGCTCGAGCGCGGCCACGAACTGCTCCCGCGCATCGTCCACGTCGGCCGCGACGACGTGGAGCCGGTTCGTCTCCTGCCCGCGGGTCATGCCGACATAGACGCCGGAGGCGTCGAGCGCGTCGGACAGGACCGTATGCGAGGCGGGCACGGTCGCGCCCTGCACCCCGTAGGCGGTGGAGGCGTAGGCGAGGTGCGTGTGCTCGGCCACATACCCGGCCGGCAGCCGCACGGTGCGCTCGCGCAGCCGGCCGGTGCCGTTCTCCTTCGCCCACACCGCCCCGTCCTGCCCGACCGCTTGCACGGTCCAGGTCTGACGGTTCGCCACCTGCACATCCGAGTCGTTCCGTCTCGTCTGGATCACATCGCCGGCCCCAATGCTCAGACCGTCGCTGCCCGTCGCGGTGCGCGCATCGTCGACCACACCCGCCCGCACGCGCTCCTCGCGGATACGCTCGTTCAGCTCGCGCGCCTCGTCGTTCGTCGCGGTCGTGATCGCATCCCCCTCGCGCGCGTTGCGGGCGATCGCCTCCTGCACCGCCTCGGTACTCTCGTGGAGCACCACGAGGCCGAGGGCGTGCAGCCGGTCGAACAGCAGCGCCGGATGCTCACCCCGGCGCATCTGCACCGTGAGGGCCGCGTACTCCGGGGCGGCGAAGCGATGCACGGTCGTCATGTCGTAGACGCGCGGCGAGAGTTGCGCGGCCATGTCGAGCACGCCGCCGCGCCCGACCGCGGGGAGCTGCGCCCGGTCCCCGACGAGGGCGAGGGTCGCGCCGTGCTCGTCCGCGACGGTCAGCAGAGCGAGGGCGGTGTCCTGGTCGAGCATCCCGGCCTCATCGACCACGATGCGCTCGCCTCGGACGAGCTGCGCGGCGGCCGAGGGGCCGGTGTAGGTACTGCCGTTCTCGGGGTCGGTGTCGCCCACGGCGAGGCGGGTCCATACGCCGTCGGCGTTCCATCGCCAGCCGTGCTCGTGGACGAACTTCGCCACGCTGTCGGTGCTCACGCCGAGTTCCTGGGCGGCGACGTCGGCGGCCTTCTTCGTCGGCGTCACGACCCGCGTGCGCCGGCCCTGGCCGGCGGCCGCTTCGATCGCGGCGCCAAGCATGGTGGTCTTGCCCGCGCCGGCCGCGCCCTCGACCACCACGATCGGGTCGGTCCCCGCGACCGCGGCGGCGGCCTGCGCCTGCTCCGGGTCCAGGCCGGCATCGTGCGCCAGGCGCGTCACGTCCGGCGCATCCCGGGCGCGAGTGGTGGCGCGCACGGCGAGTCGGTCGCGCAGTTGCGTCTCGACCGCGACGACGTGCAGCGTCGTGAGGTGCGCGACGTGCTCGGGCTGCACGCTGTCGGGCGGCAGCACGGACAGGCAATCCTCGATCGCAAGCCGGGTCGTGATCGCAACGATGTCGCGCAACGCCTCCGGGGTTGCGCGCACGCCGGCTTCGGTGATGATGCGCGTGACGTGCTCCTGGACGGTGTGCACCGTCCAGGCTGATGCGCCGGCGGCACAGCGGTCGAGTGCGCGCGATGCGACCTGTTGCACGCTGAGGTCGTCCAGCGCCACCGGCGCGTTGCGGCGCACGCGCGGCGGGTTCGGCGTGTAGCCGGCTTCCGCCAACTCGACGCGCCAGGCGGCCTCGTCGCTGAGGGTGGTCGGCTTCTTGGCCGGGCGATCGTGGTCCCACGCCATTGCCTCCAGCCGGCCGCGGACGACCGGGCCGGGCTCCTGCCCCGGATGCGCCGCCTCCCATTCGGCGCGGAACCGGGCGAGGTTGCGCTGAACCTGCGCCGACCGCTTCGACATGAGCGCGTTGTAGGGCTCCAGCTCCGCGACCTCCCCGGTCACCGGGTCGAGTGTCAGGCCGTGTGCGTCGAGTGCGGCGGCGAGCTGGGGGTGCGCGGCGATGACGGCCGTGCCGAGGGCACGGATCGCGCCCTGCTGCCGGAACAGCGCGGCGGTGTCCAGGCCGCGCCAGCCGCCGGCCGCCCACACGCGCGTCCCGATCTGGAAGTGGATGTGCCGATGCGGATCGCCCGCGCGGGACGTGTGATGCACGACGGAGACGGTTTCGAGCTGCTGGACCGGCACGACCTCCTGCTTCCCGCGCGGGCCGATCCGGGTGACGCTGTGCTCGCCGAGCCAGCGCCGGATCTGCGCCACCGCGTCCTTCTGCGCCACGTCCAGCGCCGCCGACACCTCCGGGTGCAGGGCGGCGGCGATCGAGAGGGACTTCGGGGCGTTCACGACCATCTCGGCGAACCGCGGGGAGCCCTGCTTCGTGTCACCTGCGAGCCGGGGCTTGCCCATCGTCTCGCCGGTGAGCGGGTTGATCCAGTTCACCCAGGCCGCGTAATCCTCCGGGGTCAGCGCGCCCTCCCCGATCACGGTCCCCCGGCCGTCGACCACGGCGAACTCTGCGATCGCCGCGCCGCCCTCCAGGTAGTAGTCGTCGGCGCGGGAACGGTCGGACTGCAGATAGCGCAGCGCGGCCGCGCCCGTGCCCCGGAACAGGATCACGCCGCCCTTCATAGCCGCCTCACTCTTGTCTAAGGTTCTTGCAACTACCTACGGTAGCATTCGTGCATTCAGAAGAACATTCAGAAGAACAGGGTCGGAGGATGCGGGTTCGCTGGATCAATGAAGGGTGGAGCGCCGCGATCACCGTAGCGCGGGAGCGTTCCGACCGCGCGTGAAGGTTGCCGGACTGGATCCGTTTGCCGGGTACAAGAGCGCGATCGACTACAAGCGTCGAGGACGCCACTGCGGTGCTCGGTGCGTTCAACGCTGCGCAACTCGGAACCGACGCCGTCCGCGAGGTACACCACGGGGTGGAACAGAACACCACCGGGCATCGATGAGCTCACTGAGAAGCGGTGTGCTCTGTCAGCCGCGGCGATCGAGGCTGACTCCGCCCATGGCCTCTAACTACGCCCGCCCGTGGACCAGAACTGTTGCCCGCCCGAAGAAGCGGCGATCCCGACAAGGAGAGGATCTCGTCAACCTCCGAACTGAGAGGATCAGAGAGCGTGTGCCAGTTCGTGGACCGGCCTGCCCTAATGGTTGTGCATGCCCAGGACCCGCGGGGCGAGGTGTTGCAGTTGTGTGACGTGCTGCGGGCCGAGTTCGTCCAGGGAGGAGACTTGGATGAGTTTCATGGTGCGGGTGATCTGCTCGGTCAGGATCGCGATGGAGCGGTCGACGCCTGCTCTCCCGCCAGCCATGAGGCCGTAGAGGTAGGCGCGTCCGATGAGGGTGAATCGGGCGCCGAGGGCGATGGAGGCGACGATGTCGGCACCGTTCATGATGCCCGTGTCGATGGCGATCTCGACGTCGGCACCCACTTCGCGGGCGACGTCGGGAAGGAGGTGGAAGGGGATGGGGGCGCGGTCGAGTTGGCGGCCGCCGTGGTTGGAGAGGACGATGCCGTCGACGCCGAGGTCGGCCAGGCGGCGGGAGTCCTCGACGTTCTGCACGCCCTTGACCACGAGCTTCCCGGGGAACAGGTCGCGGATGATCTTCAGGTCCTCGAACGAGATCGTGGGGTCCATCGCCGAGTCCAGCAGCTCGCCGACGGTCCCACCGGTGGAGGACAGTGACGCGAACTCCAGCGGGGGTGTGGTGAGGAAGTCCCACCACCACCAGGGGCGGGGCAGTGCGTTCAGGACGGTGCCGAGGGTGAGTTGCGGGGGGATGGAGAACCCGTTGCGTTTGTCGCGCAGCCTGGCGCCGGCGACGGGGGTGTCGACGGTGAAGAACAGGGTGTCGAACCCAGCGGCAGCCGCGCGTTCGACGAGCCCGTAGGAGATCTCTCGCTGCCGCATTACGTACAGCTGGAACCAGTTCCGTCCCGTGGGGTTGGCGGCCTTGACGTCCTCGATGCTGGTGGTGCCGAGGGTGGAGAGGGTGAAGGGAATCCCCGCCGCCCCGGCTGCACTGGCGCCGGCGATCTCGCCTTCGGTCTGCATGAGGCGGGTGAACCCGGTCGGGGCGATCCCGAACGGCAACGCGGACAGCCCGCCGAACACGGTGACCGAGGTGTCGACCTCGGACACGTCGCGCAGGATCGAGGGATGGAACTCGACATCCTCGAACGCCTGCCGGGCGCGGTACAGGGACAGCTCGGCCTCCGCGGCACCGTCGGTATAGTCGAACGCCGCGGTCGGGGTGCGTCGCTTCGCGATCCGCCGGAGATCCTCGATCGTCAGCGCGGACTCCAGCCGCCGCTTCTTCCCGTTCAGCGTCGGGGCCTTAAAGCGGAGCAGCCCGAAGATGTCGCGGGGATTCGGGAACTGTCGTTTCACCATTGTGCGCGCCACCTCACGCGAAACTGTCGGACGACTCACGGTCTGCGACACTGTCGGACTCGCGGTGTGCGACGTGCTTGACGAAGAACGACGCGATCAGACCGAGGCTGGCGCAGAAGATGATGTAGAGGGCGATCGGCCACCACTGTCCGCCGGTGGCCTCGTTGAGCGCGGTGGCGATCAGCGGGGCAGTGCCGCCGAAGATGGCGGCACCGAGCTGGTAGCCGAGGGTCGCGCCGGAGTAGCGGATCTCGGGGCTAAAGCTCTCCGCGATGAGGGTGCCGAGGATCGCGTTGACGCTGCCCCAGAGCAGGCCGAACCCGATCACGGTCGCCAGGAAGATCGCCAGCGTCGATCCGGTGCCCAGCAGCAGGAAGTACGGGAACGCGTACAGGATCGTGATGATCGTGATCGTCCGGTACAGCACCGCGCGCGGGATGGAGTCGGAGATGCGGCCGAAGATCGGCATCCAGATCGTCGCGACAAGGGCTGCGACCGCGACCGCGGCCAGGACGATGTTGTTGCGGGCGTCGAGGATGTTCGTCGCGTAGGCGATGATGTAGACCCCGAAGATGTAGAACGGTCCGGTCTCGGCGGCCTTGGCGCCGATCGAGACCAGCACGGCACGCCAGTGCTTGCGGAACACCTCGGCGATCGGCAGCCGCACCACAGTGCCGGACTCCTGGACCTTCTTGAAGTCGGGGGTCTCATCCAGCTTCGCGCGGATCCACAGGCCGATGAGCACCAGCACTACGCTGGCCACGAACGGGATCCGCCACCCCCAGGTGAGGAAGTCCTCTTCGGGCATCAGCGTCAGCAGCGCCACCGCCCCGGCCGCGAGCAGCATGCCCAGGCTGATGCCCATCTGCGGGACCGCCCCATACAGTCCGCGCCGGTTCTTCGGCGCGTACTCGTAGGCCAGCAGCAGCGCGCCGCCCCACTCGCCGCCGATGCCGATCCCCTGCAGGATGCGGAACAGGATCAGCAGGATCGGTGCGGCGATGCCGATCGCGGCGTAGTCCGGGGTCAGGCCGATCGCGACCGTGCCGCCGCCCATCAGCATCAGGGTGATGAACAGGGTCTTCTTCCGGCCGATCCGGTCACCGATGTGGGCGAAGACGATGCCGCCGATGGGACGGAAGAAGAACGTCAGCGCGAACGACGCCATCGCGAACATCATCGACAGAAACTCGCTGTCGGTCACGAAGAACGTCCGGTTGAACACCAGCGCCGCGACTGTGCCATAGATGAGGAAGTCGAACCACTCGATCGTGCTGCCGCTCAGGCTGCCGATCAGCACCCGATAGTTCAGCCGCTCCCTCGATGGCTTCGCCGTCGTCGTCGTTGTCATCGTGCTCTCTCCTTTGAGAAAATCCCGCTCGCTAACCAGAGGGCGAAACGTATTTCGCCCTGCCTGCGGGTGCCAACCGATACAGGAATCTAGTGGCCCTACCGTGTGGTTGGACCACTAGTGCACGAAGCTAGCGCATGACCACGCGGAGGTCAACACCCCGTGCGAGATCGACGGTCCCGCTGCGGGTTCAGGCGTTCGGGCGGGACGCTTCTACCGCATGCTCGTCAGCGGTCGAATGTTCCGCGGTCTCCTGGTAGTACCCGCGGATATGGGTTTCGAGGAGATCGGCGGCCTCCTCGCCGCGGCCGTGTCGCAACGCGTCGAGGATCCCGCGGTGCTCCCTTCGCAGCCGGGCCGAGGTCGCACCCCAGTCCGGTAGGCGCTGCGCGCGAGACAGAGTGTGGTCGAAGATCGCGATCCGCAGCGCGTCCATCAGTGTGCTGATCAGCGGGTTGTCAGCCGCACGCGATGCCAGCACATGGAACTCCGCGTCGAGCCGGAGAAACTCCGCCACCTCCAGCGTCTCGTCGTCCATCCGATCCAAGATCCACTCGGGTTGCGCCCAGTCACCGCGCGCCGGATCGGAGTGGTTCGCAGCCCAAGCCTCCAGCAGCAACCGAACTTGCAGCACATCCTGCGGCTCCACCTGCCGCGTCGCCAACTGCAGGCTCAACGACAGACTCAGCGCCTGCTCCGGCGCTGCCGTCACAATCGTCCCCGACCTCGGGCCCGTCCCGGTGGAGGTGTGCAACGTCCCCAATGCCTCCAGGATCCGCAACGCCTCCCGCAACGAATTACGCGACACGCCCAGGGTCTCAGCCAACGTCCGCTCCCCCGGCAGATGGTCACCGATGTGCAGCCGACCACTGGCCAACTCCTCAGTCACCCACTGCATCACCGTCTCATGAACTCTCATCCCGCCAAGTATCCCACTGCGCGACACAGTCAGACACGCCCTACACCCGCACCCTCGCAGTCCTGGCACTCTCCACCATCGCTGAAGGCAAGAGGAGCCAGTACAAAGTACGCCGCCCCAGTGCTTACGACGGCCCTCACTGTTCTCACCACCGCACGCTTTGCGAAAGATGCGCTAAGAAAGTGCTAAGCGACCCGCTGGTCGGGTCTCGCACGGAAGTTGCCACAAACCACATGCCACAGATCGTTGGCCTTGAGCGGCAGAAGGCTAGGTCAAGATCCACGACGCGACGGGGCCGAGTGCAGTTCAACTCCCCTGCCGCCAAGACGAACGAACTACCCGGCTCGGCCCTGGCGTCCGGGTGGAAGGAGCCCGCGAGCGCGAGCGCGGGTGACCCAGCCCTGCGCGGTGGAGAGCGCGACGCCGCTGATGTCGGCCATCGTCGCTGACGGGTTCGGGTCGCCTCGGCCGGCGAGCCGACCGTGCTGGAGGGCGACGAGTTCGTAGAAGTCCGGGGTCTGCCTCGGATCGCCCAGCGGCTTGAGCAAGTCGCGCTCGGCCACCTTGCGGCCGGACGGCAGGACGATCTTGCCGCCGGTGATCGTCTCGGTGCGCGCCATGGCGAACAGCCGCTTGTTGATCGCCGCCTCGATCCGGGCGGTCGGCAGCTCTCGGAGCAGTTGGCTGGTGATCGGGTCGCCCGGTCGCCACGGCAGGTAGATGACGCCGGTGATCCGTACCTCCTCGGGCA
The DNA here is from genome assembly GCF_037204145.1 of Microbacterium istanbulense. Classification (NCBI taxonomy): domain Bacteria; kingdom Bacillati; phylum Actinomycetota; class Actinomycetes; order Micrococcales; family Microbacteriaceae; genus Microbacterium; species Microbacterium istanbulense. The sequence goes on along the minus strand of NZ_JBBDGN010000009.1, from coordinate 29,602 downwards.
CGGCGAACATCTGCCGTTGGAGCCGGATGAGCACGCGGGTCGCCGTAGCGGTGTGCTCGATGTAGCGCCAGCGACCGTCGATCGTCTCGTTCGCCTCGGAGTCGAGCTGCGCCTGCCGCTGCCCCTCGGTGACCACATGGTCGTTGTAGCCCAGGATCGCATCAATCTGCGCGCTCGCGTCGTCGTCCCGTTCGCCGGGGAACCGGCTCGGCAGATGCCACCCGTCGGGCAGGTCGGCAGAGACGATCAGGCCGTCATAGGACTGATCGCCGGGGCGACGCGGTGATGCGGGCATGGCCCGAGTCTAGCGAACCTGGGAGTTATCTCATGTAGTTGCGGTTATCTGCGTGGCTGTGTAATCTCAAATATCCGCAAGTATCTGATGCGTGAAGGAGGCGAGGGTGGGCGAGAGCGCGGAGGGCGTCGTGCAGACCGGGCCAGCGCCACTGTTCTACTCCGAGGAGGAGACGGCGGCACTGCTGGGCATCCACCGCACGACCCTTCGTGCCCTCGCCGTGTCCGGCCAGGCTCCGGTGGAGCCGATTCGGCTCACTCAGCACAAGCGCGTGTACCGGCGCATCGACGTGGAGCGCCTGGCAGGGGTGGTCGAGTGATCGAGCCGCGCACGACCAAGGCAGGTAAGACCTGCTACCTCGTCCGTGTGAAGTCCGGGCGCAAGCTCGTGGCGTCAAAGTCGTTCGACACCAAGCGCGAAGCCGAGACTTGGGAGCGCAAGCAGAAGCACCTCATCGAGACCGGCCGACCCCTGGCCCCCAAGCGGTCGTTCACGCTGCAAGAGTTGGTGACGATGTTCCTCGCCGCGCGGCAGGGCGGCAACCCGCACACCGTGGACACCGACCGCAACAACCTCGACGCTCTCCCCGCGAAGATGCTCACCCGGCCCCTCGCGTCGATCCAGGCAGACGACATCCGCTCCCATCTGCTCGCGGAGCTGCGCGGCGGCAAGGCCGCCTCGACCGTCGCCCGGGCCAAGACGACCCTGAGCGCACTGTTCACCTACGCCGACGAGCAAGGGCTTCTGCACCAGCCGCACCCGGTGCGGACGATGAAGAAGATTCCCGAGCTAGGCACCGTCGCCCTGCGCGCGGTGAACCCGAACGAGATCCCCTCCCCCGGCCGAGTCGCCGCCGCGCTCGCCACACTGCGGCAGCGGCGCAGCGACATCGCCGACGTGTTCGAGTTCATGTCGCTGACCGGCGTGCGCTGGGGCGAGCTGCGCGCGATCCGCGTCCACTGGCTCTCCGAAGTTCCGCTCCCCCAGCTCAACGTCGAGCGGTCGCACTCCGACCGCTACGAGGAGAAGGCGCCGAAGTCCTGGCGCGGCACCCGTCCGGTGCCGCTGTCGCCGCGGGCGCTGGCGATCTTCCGGCACTACGCGACGGGCAAGGCCGCCGACGACTACCTGTTCACCAACCGGCAGGGCGGGCAGCTCTCCGTCGGGGTCGCACGCAAGTTCCCACTCGGGTTCCGCCGCCACGCACTCCGACACTTCGCCGCCTCGACCTGGCTACGCCTCGGCACCCCGGTCCACGAGGTCGCGGAGTACCTGGGCGACGAGGCCCGCACCGTACTCGCGGTCTATGCGCACGTCCTCGGCGAAGGGCAACGCCGCGATCATGTGCGTCGCCTCGCGGGCGCCGAGGAGTTCGGCCACAGCGGGGGTCACCTGGGGGTCACCTCGAAGGGTCCGAGCCTCGGACTCTGACCGCCAATACCCAACAGTCGAGCCACGAAAACGGCTTCTGACCTGGGCAAATGGGCGGAGACGGAGGGATTTGAACCCTCGGTCCCCTTGCGAGGACTCCACCTTAGCAGGGTGGTGCACTAGGCCGGACTATGCGACGTCTCCGTGAATCCGACCTTGCGGGCGGACGCACTATGTCATCATAACTGCTCGCGCCCGAGGGAACGAATCCAGCGGTCAGCCCACGTTGCCGTTGGAGCAGGTCTGCTGTGCAGCGGAGGTGCCCTTGATCGAATTCGGCAGCGCGACCACGTCGGGGTTCGCCGATTCGGTGGGCGCCGGCGTCGCACCCTCGCTCGGCGCGGGGCTGGGCTCGGCGGTCGCGTTGGGGTCTTCCTTCACGACCACGCCGTCGGCCTCGGTGTTCTCGTGCGTGACCTGCAGCTGCTTGTTTTCGTTGATCGCCGCCCACAGGAGATCGGCGTTCTCGACGTCGGGTACCACGCGGTTGCGGTCGTACGGGTCATCCACGACCGGGTACTGGAGGAAGACGATGTCTTCGTAGGCGACATCCTTCACGGCCATACCGATCTGCACGATCTTCATGGGGTCAGCCAGTGAGGTGCTGGCCTCGACGTTGTTCAAGCCCGTGTCGGCGAGCTTGAGCATGACGGGCACGTTGCTGAGGGTGTCGCTGCTGAGCAGCTTGCGCACCAGGCTCGACATGTACTGCTGCTGGTTGCCGATACGGCCCAGGTCGCTGCCATCGCCGACGCCGTGCCGGGTGCGGAGGAACTGCAGCGCCTGCACGCCCTGGATGGTGTGGTTGCCCGCCTTCATGTCGAGACCCGTGTAACGGTCCTTGATGGGAGACGCCAGGCAGACCTCGACGCCGCCGATCGCGTTGGTGATCTCGATCACGCCGCCGAAGGTGACGGATGCCGCGAACTCGATGTCTTGCCCGGTGAGCTCGGAGATGGTCTTGGCGACGCAGTTCAGGCCGCCGTCGCCGTAGGCGACGTTCAGCTGCTGCTTGCTCATGGCGGAGTGGACGTTGCCCTCTTCATCGATGCACTCGGGAATCGGCACCATCAGGTCACGCGGGAAGCTCACCGCGGTGATGCGCCGCGGCTCATCCGAGACATGCACGAGCAGGTTCACGTCGTTGAGCGTGCCGCCCGCATCCGGGCCGGTGCAGCGCTCACCGAAGAGGTCTTTGTACTTCTCTTCGCAGGTGTCGACACCCGTCAGCAGGATGTCGAAACCGCCCTCGAGTGCGGCGATGTCGGGCGGCAGCTCTTCCGTGCCCTCGAGCTCGACGGCGTTCGCGTTGACGGTCGTGAGCCAGCCGGCGGCGACGTAGCCGACCACGCCGAGACCTGAGACGAGAAGCACCGAGAGTCCGATGCCGATGAGCTTCAGCAGCTGCGAGGTGGCGCCGGGCGAGCTCTGCTGGCCGTGACGGGCGAGGGGATGCCGCTGCCGGGTCGACTTTCTCACTCGGTGCCTTTCACTCTTCTGCGGAGGGTGTGGGATTCGAACCCACGAGACATCTCTGCCCACTGGTTTTCAAGACCAGCTCCATCGGCCGCTCGGACAACCCTCCTCGACCGGTCTGCACCGGGCGAACAGGAGCGAGTCTATCTGGATTCCTCGGGAACCCCGGGCAGATGGAACCCCTCCATTGTCGCGCTGACACCTGGGCAAGCCCTGTCAGCGCGGTCAGACCCTTCGTCTCGCTCCGCTCGCTCAGGGACCAAAGCCGGATCCTGAGCGAGGAGCGCTGCGACGAGACGAAGGACGCTCGCTCAGGGACCAAAGCCGGTTCCTGAGCGAGGAGCGCAGCGACAAGACGAAGGACGCTCGCTCAGGGACCGAGGAGGGTGCGCAGAGCCGTGGCGAGGCCGCCGTCGTCGACGTGACCGGTGAGCTCGCCCGCGGCATCCTGCACTTCATCGGGCGCCTGCCCCATCGCGACCGCGCGACCGCCCCCGGCGAGCGCCCACGCGAACATGCCGACGTCGTTGCGGCCGTCACCGGCGACAAGCACCCGATCACGAGGGATGCCGAGCCGTTCGCGCACCCGCTCCAGCGCGGTTCCCTTGTCAACGCCCTGCGGGGCGATGTCAAGCCACGCGGTCCAGCCGATCGCGTACGAGACCTCGTTCAGGCCCGCCTCGGCCACGAGCCGCTGGAAGTCCGCCTCGTCGTGCTGCGGAGAGACGACGACCACACGCGACACCTCTTCGGCGCTCAGCTCAGCGAAACTCACTTCACGTCCGCCGTCGAGCGTCCAGTCGTCGATCTCCCCCGTGTACAGTCGCTGCCCCGAGCCCAGCTCGACCATGTACCGTGCCTCGGGCAGCCGGTCGCCCAGCAGCCCCAGCACGGTGCGCGGGTCGAAGGTCTCGACGTGCCAGCGCTCCCAGTCGTCGCCGTCGCGGCGCATCGTGACCGCCCCGTTCGAGCACACCGCGTAGTCGGCCGTCAGCCCCAGCTGCTCCACGTAGCGGCGGGTCGCCATCCAGCTGCGTCCGGTAGCGAGCATGACCTCGTATCCGGCATCCCGCACCTCGGCCACCGCCTCGATGACGCCCGGGCTCAGCGTCTCGTCCTGCAGCAGGATGGTGCCGTCGATGTCGAGGCCGACGAGCCCGCGGCGCGTCACGCGCTGGCCACCGGCGTGAGCACCTCGAGGCCGCCGAGATAGGAACGTAGCACCTCGGGCACTCGCACCGAACCATCGGCCTGCTGGTGCGTCTCTAGGATCGCGACGATCCAGCGAGTCGTGGCCAGCGTGCCGTTCAGCGTCGCCACCGGCTGCGTCTTCCCGCCCTCGGGGCGGTAGCGCACATCGAGGCGACGCGCCTGGTACGTGGTGCAGTTCGACGTCGAGGTCAGTTCGCGGAATGCGCCCTGGGTGGGCACCCAGGCCTCGATGTCGTACTTGCGGGCCGCACTCGAACCGAGGTCGCCGGCGGCCACGTCGATCACGCGGAACGCCAGCCCGAGGTCGGTGAGCATCTGCTCCTGCAGCTCGACCAGACGCAGGTGCTCGGCCTCGGCATCCTCGGGGTTCGTGTAGACGAACATCTCGAGCTTGTTGAACTGGTGCACACGAATGATGCCGCGGGTGTCCTTACCATACGAGCCCGCCTCGCTGCGGTAGCAGGTCGACCAGCCCGCGTAGCGGAGGGCGCCGCGGTCGAGGTCGACGATCTCATCCTTGTGGTAGCCGGCAAGCGGCACCTCGCTCGTGCCGACCAGGTAGAGGTCTTCCTTGTCGAGGTGGTAGACCTCGTCGGCGTGCTCGCCGAGGAACCCGGTGCCCTGCATGATCTCGGGACGCACGAGCGTCGGCACGATCATCGGGGTGAAACCGTTCTGCAGCGCTCGATCGAGCGCGAGGTTCATCAGCGCGATCTCGAGGCGCGCGCCGACGCCCTTGAGGAAGTAGAACCGTGCGCCCGACACCTTCGCGCCGCGCTCCATGTCGATCGCGTCGAGCATCTCACCGAGTTCCAGGTGATCGCGCGGCTCGAAATCGAAGGTGGGCACCTCGCCCACCCGCCGCAGCTCGACGAAGTTCTCCTCGCCGCCGGCGGGCACACCGGCGATCACGATGTTCTCGATGCGTGCGAGAGCGGATGCCGCGGCATCCCCGGCCTCGTTGGCCAGCTGCTGCGCCTGCTTGACACGCTCTGCGAGATCCTTCGCCTGCGCGACCAGCGCCGCCTTCTCGTCCTTCGGGGCCTTGGCGACGAGCTTGCCGAAGGCGTTCTGCTCTGCCCGCAGATCTTCGAACGCCGTCAGAGCGGCCCGGCGGGCCCGGTCGGCCTCGATCGCCGCATCCACGGTCTCGGGCGCGTTTCCCCGCGCGATCTGTGAGCGGCGGACGAGCTCGGGGTCATCGCGGAGCAGGGCGAGATCGATCATTGTGCAAGTCTAACGAGCGCCTCGTGGCGCTTGAGCGGCGCGGACGCGTCGTAGAGTGGCGGCATGGTCGGAGGGGCACACAAGCGAGCGCACGCGGCGCTCGTGTACAACCCCGTCAAGTGCGATGGCAAGCGCCTGCGCACGACCGTGCTCGCCCGCTCCGCTCAGCACGGCTGGGCCTCGCCGCGTTTCTACGAGACGACCGTCGAAGATCCCGGCCAAGATGTCACGCGCAGAGCACTGGCTGAGGGCGCGGCGGTCGTGCTCGTCGCCGGCGGCGACGGCACCGTCCGGGCGGTCGCCGAGGCTGTGGCCGGCACGGGCATCCCCCTAGCGATCGTGCCCAGCGGCACCGGCAATCTCTTCGCGCTGAACCTGCGGCTGCCGCAGGCGAGCCCGGAGAGCATGATCGACGCCGTATTCACCGGCTTCACCTACCCGGTCGACATCGGCTGGGCCTTGCTCACCCGCGAAGACGAATCCGAGGACGAACACGCCTTCGTCGTGCTGGCCGGCATGGGGCTGGATGCGCACATGATCGCCCGCACCAACCCGCAGCTGAAGAAGTCAGTCGGCTGGGTGGCGTACGTCGACGGCGCCGCGCGTTCTCTGCCCGGCGCCAAGCCCTTCCGCACCGTCTACCAACTGGACGAGGGGCGTCTGCACTCCGCCAAGGTGCACAGCGTGCTGTTCGCCAACTGCGGCCTGCTGCCGGCAGGCATCTCGCTGGTGCCGGATGCGTCGGTCGATGACGGCACGCTCGATGTCGCGGTGATCCAGCCCGGCGGGCCGCTCGGGTGGGTGGCCCTGTGGCGCAAGATCTGGTGGGACAACTCCGTGCTCCGTCGCAGTCGTGCGGGACGTCGCGTGCTCGAACGTCGCGGCAGAAGCACCTCGATCCGCTACCTGCGCGGCGGCGCCGCCGAAGCGGCGATGACCGGGCCCACGCCGATCGAGCTCGACGGCGACGAGTTCGGGGATGCCGTGCGCATCACCTGCCGCATCGCGCCGGGCGCCCTCACGGTCGTGCTGCCGGATGGGCATGACGTCAGCGCCCTGTGACAGGGCCGCGCTCTCGAGCCGGCCGGCGCGGTCAGGGCTCCCACGTGTGCACGGGGTCGCCCGCGTGCATCCGTTCGAGGTAGTCGGCCAGCATGCCGTGCAGCGCCTGCGACCGTGATTCACCCGCCCGCTCCCGCGCGGCGACATTCTCGCGCTGCCAGGTGGCGCCGTTGCGGCCCGTGAGGCAGCGCTGCTCGATGATCCCGAGGTAGCGGTCGCGGGATGCGGCATCCACCCCGAACGCATCCAGCCCCTCCACGGCGGCGGGCAACAGCCGTCGCAGCACCAGTTCCCGCGGCCCGATCGAGCCGAGCCCTGGCCAGTACAGCCGGGACTCGATGCCCTCGCGCGCCGCCGCGTGCAGGTTCTCTTCGGCGGCGTCGAACGTCATCTGCGTCCACAGCGGGCGGTCGGCCTCGGCGAGCGACCGCACGAGCCCGTAGTACAGCGCCGCATCGGCGAGCACGTCCACGATGCTGGGGCCCGCAGGCAGCACCCGGTTCTCGAGACGCAGGTGGTACTGGCCGTCGTGCACGTCGTAGATCGGACGGTTCCAGCGGTAGACCGTGCCGTTGTGCATCCGCAGCTCGGCAAGTGACGGCGCCTTGCCCGCCGCCAGCATCTCGAAGGGATCCTCGTCGGTGACGACGGGCAGCAGCGCGGGGAAATAGCGCGAGTTCTCTTCGAACAGGTCGAAGATCGAGGTGACCCAGCGCTCACCGAACCAGACCCGCGGCCGCACGCCCTGATTCTTCAGCTCGACCGATCGCGTGTCGGTGGCCTGCTCGAACATCGGGATGCGAGTCTCGTGCCACAGCGCGCGCCCGGCGAAGAACGGCGAGTTGGCGGCCAGGGCGACCTGCACCCCGGCGATCGCCTGCGCCGAGTTCCAGTACGCGGCGAACATCTCCGGAGCCACTTGCAGGTGCAGCTGCGTGGAGGTGCAGGCAGCCTCGGGAAGGATCGTGTCGCAGACCAGGTCGAGATTCTCGCGGCCCATCCCGTCGCCGAGGGGCAGGCCGTCGAGGCGGAGTTCGATGTCCTCCCCGCGCGCGGCGAGGATCTGCTGGCCCAGCAACGCATAGCGGGGGTCTGCCGAGATCCACTCCTCGGTGAAGTGGTGCTCGTCGAGCGTCGGCAGCATCCCGATCATGGCCAGACCCGATCCGGTCGTACGCGCACGCTCATCTGCGTGGTTCAGCGAGTCGCGCAACGCGGCTTCGAGGTCGGTGATGCGCCCCTCGGCGAGCGGCCTCGGGTCGACGTTGATCTCGATATTGAACTGGCCGAGCTCCGTCTGAAAGGCGGGGTCGGCGATCGCCTCGAGCACTTGAGCGTTCGCCATCGCCGGGTCGCACTGAGCATCGACGAGGTTGAGTTCGATCTCGATACCGATCTTCGGTTCGGAGAACTCGAACTGCCCGTCAGCGAGCATGCTCGCCAGCGCATCCAGGCACCTGGCGCTCTTCGCGCGGAACTGTGTGCGGTCCTGCCGTGTGAACGATCGAGCGTCGACGCTGTCACCCATGAGCAGAAGCTACCGGCGCCGACCTCCGCCGTCTACTCTCCGAACGCCCGACTCTCAGCCGAGCACAGAGAGGGTGGCATCGAGCCCGCCGCCCGTGAGCACCAGCTCGAGCGGGGTGTCGCCCTCATGCTCGCTGGGCATGCCGAGGATCGTCAGCCGCGGCGCCATGTCCATGGTGCAGACCTGATCGGTCGTGAAGAACGTCGCCGTCGCGGTGGTCGCGGTCTGGTCGATCTTCTCGAGCTGCGGTGGGCATCCCGACGAACCCCAGGTCAACAGCACGATCCCCTGGTCGTCGAACCAGCCGGCCGAGGGTGCGTAGTCAGTCTCCGACTCGGGGTCGGCGGGGTCGCTCAGTCCGTCGAGATCGGTGTCGGCGACGAGATCACCGTAGGTGACCTTGAGTTCGACGTCCTTCGCGGGATCGACGCCCGAAGGAAGCCCGACCGACGCGGCTCGTGGCACGAGATCCTTCGCGCACGCCGTGGCCGTATCCGGATCGGCGAGGATGACCGAGACGGTCTGCCCCTCGGCCGAGATGTTCTCGACGAGCGGCAGGCAGGTCGATGACCCCCACGTGACGACCGCGAAACCGCGCCCGCCGTCGATCCACGCGGCCTCGACGTCCTGCGCGTCGGGCGTATCGGGCTCGTCGGGGCTCGTCGACGCGGTGCTGGTCGGCGAGGGGGATGCCGGTTGCGCCGTGCATCCGGCGGTCAGCAGCGCCGCAGCGAGGAGCGGCAGTGCGAACAGGGCGGAGCGACGGCGCGTGATCATGGGGGCAGGCTAACCGACCAGGCTGGCACCCGGCCGAGCGTGGGTCACTGCAGGGCCGAGGTGAGCCGGGCGAGGTTGTCGAGCACGGTCGACCGCAACGGCTGCTGCATCCACTCGTGCAGGGTGAGCTCGCGGCTGAGGCGCCGGTACTCGTCTTCGACGCCGCGCAGTTCTTTGACGAACTCCTCGCCGCGCACGAGCATCGAGATCTCCATGTTCAGACCGAACGAGCGCATGTCCATGTTGCTCGACCCGATCACCGCGACCTGGTCGTCGATCGTGAGGCTCTTGGTGTGCAGGATGTACGGCTTGGGGTACATCCAGATGCGCACGCCCGCCCGCAGCAGCGCCTCGTAGTAGCTGCGCTGGGCGTGGTAGACGACCGCCTGGTCGCCCTCTTCCGACACGAACAGCTGCACGTCGACGCCGCGATCACAGGCCGCCGTGACGGCCTGCAGCAGCGACTCGTCGGGCACGAAGTAGGGGCTGACCATCATGATCTTGTCCGTGGCCGCGTACAGCAGCACGAGGAACAGCCGCAGGTTGTTCTCGACCTCGAATCCCGGGCCGGAGGGCACGACCTGGCAGTCGAGGTCGCCGCTGCCGGGCAGGGCGAGCGTGAGGTCGACGCCTTCGGGCACGGTCTCGGGAACCTGGCTGCGGTCAGTGATCTCGGCCGGGTAGCCGGCGAACGAATCGGTCTCGGCGTAGTAGTCGGCGAGGAAGATCGCGTTGATACTCGCGACGACGGGGCCGTCGACCTTGGCCATGAGGTCGACCCAGTGCAGCCCGCGTTTGATGTTCTTGGGCAGGTTGTACGACGAGTCGGTGACGTTCTGCGACCCCACGAAACCGACAGCACCGTCGACGACGAGCAGCTTGCGGTGGTTGCGCAGATCGGGGCGCTGGATGCGGCCACGCAGCGGCTGCACGGGCAACATGAGGTGCCAGTCGGCGCCCATCGCCTCGAGCCGGGCGAGGGTCTTCTTGTAGCGGGGCTTCCACCGGTTGGCCCAGTAGTCCAGCAGCACACGCACCGGCACGCCGCGCGCGGCAGCATCCTCCATCGCGGCGAAGATACCCTCGGTCGAATCGTCGCTCTGCAGGATGTAGAACTCGATGTGCACGTAGGTCTGCGCCCCGCGGATCGCCTCGGCCATGGCATCCAGCGATTCCTGATAATTCGAGATCAGGTGGGCACCGTTGTCACCCGAGAGCGGCAACGCGCCCAGGCGTGAGTTCATCTCGATCAGCGGGGGCCACCACGCGGGCGCGTTCGGGCGCAGGCTGCCGAAGTGCAGGCTTTCGGCCGTCTCGGCGATGTACTCGTTCACGCGCTGCTGCTTGCGGCGCCGTGCGCGCGGAAGCTTCGGATTTCCGATGATGAGGAACAGCAGCACCCCGAGCACAGGGATGAAGAAGATCGCCAGCAACCACGCCATCGCGGCCGTGGGACGCCGGTTGCGCGGGACGACGATCACCGCGATCACGCGCACGGTGATGTCGATGATCAGGTAAAGGGTGACGACCCACCAGGGCCAGTTCTCGAGAGAGAAGAACACGCCGCATCCTCCTCTGTCGGGCAGCTGCCTGGCATCAGCGTACCGGCAGCCACCGACGTCAGGACGACTTGGGGGGCAGACCGCGCGCCGCGCGCTCCTCCGCCTCGATCTGCGCGTGCACCTTGCGTTCGGTGCGGTCGAAACGCAGGATGCCGCGGATCACGATGACGAACACGATCGACACGACGATCGTCGGCAGGATCGACCAGAGCGCCGCCATCCAGAAACTGTCCACACCTCGATGGTACGCGGTGCGGCTGTGTGCCGCCCGACGACAGGTCTTCCTGGGCGTTCGAGGTTCATCCGCACACTGCCCTGTGGACGGATTTTCCGTCCACGATCCGGCGATCGCGCCCCACGGCGATCCCGCGGTGAGCAGGCTTCGGGCATGACAACGATCATCCGTGCCACCGATTCCGCTGAGTTCCTCAGCCTCGTCCCGCAGATCGCGGGCTTCACGCCGCGGCAGAGCCTGGTGCTGCTGCCCTTCCACGGCAAACGCACACACGGCGCGATGCGCGTCGACCTGCCACCGGCCGACGTCGATCCCGTGCAATTCGCGAACAGCATGTGCGCACTCGTCGCGCAGTTGGGTGGGGTGGATGCCGTCGCCATCGTGATCTACACCGACGAGGCACCCCAGCCGACCCACGATGGGTTGCTGCTCCCGCACCTTGCCCTGGAAGACGCGGTGGCCACGACCCTGCATGACGACGGCTTCCACATCGTCGAGTCGCTCTGCGTCACTCCTGCCGGCTGGGCCGACTACTTCGACGACGAGCCGCGCCTGCGCCCACTGAAAGCCATCCCGAAGGCGCCAGCGGTGATCGGCATCGGCGACGTGAGCGGCGACCAGCTGGCTGGGGCTACCCTGCCGCACAGCGACCTGGCCGAACGTGAGCGCGTTGGCCGGGCACTGCGCGATCTTGGTGCCGTCCTCGCCGGCGACGCGCAGGGCGCAGACCCGTCGGTGATCCTCATGGCCGCCTCGACGCTGGACGATCTGCCGAGCTTCTTCGAGGAGCTGCTCGACCACCCCGACGACCTGCTGCCGCTCGAGTCTGCCGCGCTGCTGTGGTGCCTGAACCGGCCGACGCTGCGCGATGCCGCGCTGGTGCAGTGGGCGACGGACATCGACCGCGGCACGGAGGCACTCGAAGCGCAGCTGTCGTTCAGCGAGTCGGGCGCCCCGGTGCCGGATGCCGTCGGCGATGTCTTCCTGGGGCAGGGCGCGCGGCCGGATGCCGATCGGCTCGGCTGCGCGCTGACGATCGCGCGGCATGCGGCATCCCGCGCGCCCCGCGGCGCCAAGCCGGGCGCACTCACGGCGGCGGCCTGGCTGTCGTGGGCGCTGGGACGTTCCTCTCACGCGGGCGCGTACGTCGATCAGGTGCTCGAGATCGACCCGCAGCACAGCATGGCTGCGCTGCTGAACACGATGCTGGGCGCGGCGATGCTGCCCGAGTGGCTTATGCGACGGCCGTGATGGCCGCGCAGATCACTTCACCAGCGGGAAGAGGATCATCTCGCGGATGCCGAGACCCGTGATGGCCATCAGCAGGCGGTCGATGCCCATGCCCATGCCGCCCGAGGGCGGCATGCCGTGCTCGAGCGCCCGCAGGAACTCGTCGTCGACGGGCATGGCCTCGGCGTCGCCGCGGGCGGCGAGCTTGGCCTGCTCGACGAACCGCTCACGCTGGATGACCGGGTCGACGAGCTCGGAGTAGCCGGTGGCCAGCTCGAAGCCGCGGATGTAGAGGTCCCACTTCTCGACGACGCCGTCGATCGACCGGTGCTCGCGCACCAGCGGCGAGGTGTCGACGGGGAAGTCCATCACGAACGTCGGGCGCTCAAGGCCACCCTTGACGTAGTGCTCCCACAGCTCTTCGATGAGCTTGCCGTGGGTGGCGTGCTCGGGAACCTCGACCTCATTCGCCTCGGCGAAGGCGATGAGGTCGGCGACAGCATCCTGCGGAGTGAAGGCGCGTCCGGCCGCGGCCGACAGCGAGTCGTACATCGAGATGCGGTCCCACTCGCCGCCGAGGTCGTACACGGTGCCGTCGGCCCAGGTGACGGTCGTCGAGCCGCTCACCGCGATCGCTGCCTTCTGCACGAGTTCCTGGGTGAGGTTCGCCATCTGGTTGTAGTCGCCGTAGGCCTGGTAGGCCTCGAGCATGGCGAACTCGGGGCTGTGCGTGGAGTCGGCACCTTCGTTGCGGAAGTTGCGGTTGATCTCGAATACTCGCTCGATGCCGCCGACGACCGCGCGCTTGAGGTACAGCTCAGGGGCGATGCGCAGGTACAGCTCGGTGTCGAAGGCGTTGGAGTGCGTGATGAACGGGCGGGCGGATGCACCGCCGTGCTGCACCTGCAGCATCGGGGTCTCGACCTCGAGGTAGCCGTGCTCGGTGAAGGTGGCGCGCAGGCTGGCGTTCACCGCGGCGCGGGCGCGCACGTTGGCACGGGCCTGGTCGCGGACGATGAGGTCGAGGAAGCGGCTGCGCACCCGCGTCTCCTCGCTGAGCTCGCCGTAGACGTTCGGCAGGGGCAGGATCGCCTTCGAGGCGATCGCCCAGTCGTCGGCCATGATCGACAGCTCGCCGCGGCGGCTGGAGATCACCTCGCCGTGCACGAACACGTGGTCGCCCAGGTCGACGAGTTCCTTCCATGCCGCGAGCGACTCCTCGCCGACATTCGCGAGCGAGATCATCGCCTGGATGCGCGAGCCGTCACCGGCCTGCAGGGTGGCGAAGCACAGCTTGCCGGTGTTGCGGTTGAACACGACGCGGCCCGCGACGCCGACGATGAGGCCGGTCTGGGTGTCGGGCTCGAGGTCGCCGTACTCGGCGCGCAGCGCCGGGATGCCATGGGTCACGGGCACACCGACGGGGAACGCACCGCCACCGGCATCCGTGCGCTCGGCGATCAGCTTCTCGCGCTTGGCGAGGCGAACCGCCTTCTGCTCGAAGACGTCCTCTTCGGCGATGGCAGGGGTGTTCTCGGGCGCGGCAGACGCGTCAGTCATTCAGGGCTCCTCGGAAGTCCCCACCAGTTTACCGGCGCGCCGTCCTTGCCGGGTTTGGGGCGCATTCTCGCGTTCGGGGCGCGCCAGTGCCGCCCCAAGCGCAGAAACCCGCCCCAAACCCGGCGGACGTGAGAGGGATGAGAGGGGAACGAGAGGAGGAGACGGGATCCGTCGTGCGGGGGATGCCGGGGCGGGGCGGCCTGCCTAGGCTCGACGGCATGAGGTCCAGAACGCGCGCGCTCCTGCTCACTGCTCTGGCCGGCGTGATGCTGCTCGGAGCGGCACCACTCGCGGCATCGGCCGACGTCGACGATGCGGATGTCAACGACTTCGACTACTCGTCGTGGCACTCCCGGGTCGAACTCGGCATGGACGCAGAGGGGCGCAGCACCGCTCACGTGACCGAGACCCTGGTGGCCGAGTTTCCCACCACCGATCAGAACCGCGGCATCGTGCGCGGGTATCCGGAGCGCTACGAAGGCGCCGGCCTGAGCCTCGACATCGTCTCGGTGACCGACGCTGACGGTGAACCTGTGCCCCACGAGGTCGACGCAGGCGAGAACGGCGTGACCTATGTGCTCACCGGGGACGACGACTTCGTGCACGGCCCGACCACCTACGTGATCGAGTACACGATGCGCGATGTACTCCTGGCGGCCGAGGGCAGTGGACTGGACGAGTTCTATTGGGATCTGCTGCCGTTGGACAGCACGCAGGACATCGGCCAGTTCAGCGCCGACATCGTGCTCTCCCCCGCGCTGGCCGACGCCTATACCGGCGAGAGCGCCTGCTATCAGGGTGCGCAGGGCGAGACTCAGACCTGCGCGCTCGAAGGCCCGTCGACCGACGGCGACCTGTTCGTCGTGCGATCGGCCGGGCTCCCGGCCGGTGACGGCATCACCGTGGCGCTGGGCTTCGACGCGGGCACGGTCGTGCAGCCGCCAGGACGCGTAGCTGACCCCGCCGCCGATTTCGGCGCCGCCATCGCCGCCGGCGGCACCATGGTGCTCTCCGCCGCGAGCTGGATCGCCTGGGCGCTGTTCGTGCGCGGCCGGCGGCGGGCCGGCGGGTTCATCGTCGCCCAATACGACGTGCCGACGGATCTGCCCCCGCTGCTCGCGGCCGCACTGCTGGCGACGCCGTCCGACGTGATTCCCGCGCAGATCGCGCACCTCGCCGTGCGGGGAGCGCTGCGTATCGAAGATGCGCCCGACGGCGGCAGGGCAGTCCTCCTCCTGCAGAACCGCGCCGCGGCATCCACCGACCTCGACCGCCGCACGCTGAGCGTGCTGTTCCCCGACGACGACTCGCCCACGATCACACTGACCGGCGTCGACGAGGCCCTCGCCACCCAGCTCACCGCCCTCGTCGCCGGCGGCAAGAAGGAGGCCGCGCGGCGCGGCTGGACTGAAAAGGCCCGTAGCCCGATCGCGGTCGCCCTCTGCCTGGCCGCGATCATCGCCCTCGTCTGCACGCTCGGATTCATGGTGTGGAGCATCGTCCGTGACCGCGATCTCATCGCGCTGTCGATCCTCGCGGCATCCCTCGCCGGCGCCGCGGTGCTCGTCACCGCGATCATCGCCTCCTCCCGCCCCGTCGTCCTCACCGCCGCCGGAGCCGAACGCCACGCCTATCTGATGGGCGTGCGGGAGTTCATCCGAGTCGCCGAAAGCGACCGCATCCGGATGCTGCAATCCACGACCGGCGCCGAACGGCGCCCAGATCGCGAGGCCGACGTGGTCGTGCTCTATGAGCGCCTGCTGCCGTACGCGATGCTGTTCGGCGAAGAGAAGTCCTGGGCGCGCGTGCTCGAGGTCGCCTATGCGGATGCTCTCGCCCAACCGACCTGGATCACCGGCGGGCATGGCATCGGGTTCGCGGTGGCGATGTCGTCGTTCTCGCACTCCACGGAAGCGGCGGCGACCTACAGCGCCCCGAGCGCGAGCGGATCCTCATCGTTCGGGGGTTCGATGGGCGGAGGGTTCTCCGGCGGTGGCGGCGGAGGCGGATTCTCGGGAGGACGCTGACCGGCGCCTCCCCGCCAGTTCGGCCTCTCCTCGCCGGGTTTGGGGCGGATTCTCGCGTTCGGGGCGCGCCAGTACCGCCCCAAACGCAGAAACCCGCCCCAAACCCGGCAGGAAAAGGGGGGGCGGGGCGGGGGCTAGGTGGTTGGGGGGTCGAGGGGGCCGGGGGCGGCGCGCAGCGCCTGCTCGACCGTAGACGTCACGAGTGCCGACAGATAGCCGCCCGGATTCTCGACTCCCACCTGGCTGAGCAGTGCGGTGGCCTGCCCGACGATGGCCCGGGAGAACTCGGATGCCGTGGCGATCGCCTCCGCGTAAGCGGCACGATCGGCCTCGGCGATGACGACGGGTTCCGCCCCCAGCTCGACGGCGAGCGCCTGCGCGATCGGCAGCACGGCCGCGGGAGCTGTCACAGCGGCGAACGACGCCTGCAGCTGGCGCAGATCCATCGACGTGCCGGTGAACGCGATGGCCGGATGCACCGCGAGCGGAATCGCTCCGCGCTCAGCCGCGGGCCGCAGCACCTCGATGCCGTACGCAGGGTCGGTGTGCAGCACCAGCTGGCCGAGCTGCCACCCCCCGGCATCGGCGATGCCCTGCACGAGGCCCGGCAGCTCATCGTGCGGCACAGCGATCACGACCAACTCACTACGGCGGATCACTTCCAGCGCATCGAGCACCGGCGCACCCGGCAGCACGGCCGAGGCGCGCTCGTCATCCGAACCCGAGGTGATGCCGGTGATCGCGTGGCCTGCGCCCGCCAGCGCCGCGCCGATGACCGGGCCCACACGGCCCGCGCCGATGATGCCGACGCCGAGGCGTCCGTCTCGACGCGCCATCACGCGGCCGGCCCCGATGGCCCCGCCGGCGGAGCAGCAGGAGGTGCAGATGGAGCAGCAGGTGCAGCAGGCGGAGCAGGCGGAGCATCCGTCACCCCGTACCCCGGAGGCGGCGGCAACGGCGCGCCCGCGACACCAGGTACCGGCGGCGCAGGAGTCACCGCAGGCTCGACTTCGGCCAACCACTCCCCCCAGCGATGCGTGTGATCCTGCGACGCGGCCCGGACGGCTGCTGCCGTCACGCCCTCGAGCAGGGCGATCGCGTCGGCACGTTCGATGCCCGACACCGAGCCGGTCACGGGCCCCGGCACCGTGTGCGCCTGACCCTCGGCGACGTTCTGCGCACGGTCGATCGGCCCCTGCGAGATCGAGACGCCCTGCAGCCGCGCCAGCGGGAAGATCGCGAGCTTGCGCCACACGATACCGCGCCGCAGCAGCAGCCCGAACTCGGTGAGCGCATAGCCGTGCCGCTTCCACGACAGCGGACGCCGCCACCACGCGCGCCGCGGGATCGTCTTGTACGGGTCGCCGTCGACCGGACCCAGGATGCCGTGCTCCCACACCAGGGGCAGGTCGGCGACCGGTGCATCCGGCAGAATCACCGCGAGCACCCGCTCGACATCGGCGCGCTTGCCGACCGGCAGCACGACGTTGAACTGCTGCGCCGAGCTCGACGACTGTTCGACGATGCTCTTGCCACTCATCCGGTTGATCCGGATGGTCCACCAGCCGAACGGGCGCCACAGCAGCGACTGCGACACCTCGACCGCGAAGATACGCCCCGGCGGGAGGGTCTCGGTGACGGTCGTGAAGAGTCCGTAGGTGATGCGCACGCCGTCGGGCGTCGCAGCGATCGAGTACCGCAGCGACCGCGAGATCTGCGCCCAGGTGACCGCGACCGTTGTCAGGATCAGCGGGATGCCCATCGCCAGGGCCACACCGGTGATCGCGACGCCGGTGAGCGGATCGTCCGCCGCATTGCTCGACACGAACATGCCGATGAGCACACCAACGAACACGATGCCGAAGGCGACGACCCACACGAGCGCCGAGACGAGCTGCGAACCGATCAGTCGCCCGGTCGGGATCTTCACCAGGCTCTCGGGTTCGACGTCGGCAATGTCGACGCCCTCGATGAGACCCGTGACCCCGGCGTTCATCGAGTTCACCAGGCGCGCACGCGCGGTGGCGGGCGGGGCTCCGGGGGCGGCGGATGCCGCCTGCCGTGCCGCCCGCGCGCCGGATGCCAGGCGCAGGATGTCAGCGCGCACCGACTCGGCGAGCGGGATCGACAGGTATTCCAGATCGACGTTCGCGTCGGTTCCTGCGCCGACGACCTCCAGCTTGGCGAGGCCGAAGATGCGGGCGGGGAACGGCCGGGTGAGGTTCACGCCCTGCACCCGGTCGAGCGGCGCGCGCCGGTGCGAACGGAACACGATGCCCTTGCGCACCTCGACGTGCTCGCCCGTGATGCGGAACTGCTGGAAACGCCAGACCAGCCAGAACCCGATGACGACGACGATCAGCAGCGCCAGCAGACCCAGCAGCGCCAGCAGGATGAAGTTGTTCTCGAGCACCCAGTCGACGGGGTCGCCGCCGTACTCGCCGTACTCCGCCTCTTGCGGCGCGAACAGTTCGACGAACCAGGCGATCACCCGGTCGCGCATGTTCGCTATGACGAATCCGGCCACGATGAGCAGCACCAGGCCGCCCTTGAAGAGCGGGGTGAGGGGATGCATCCGGTGCCAGGCACCATCGGCGACCGATGAGCTGCCGCCCTGCGGCAGCACGTTCGGCGAGGCCGCCTCGGGTGCGGCGGCGCTCGGCACGGAGGGAGGCTGTGGCTCGCTCACAGGCCGGTCCGGCGCGTCTCGGCGACCTCGATCAGGGTGTCGCGCAGGGCTTCGGCTGCCGCCTGAGTGAGGCCGGGGATCTGCACGCCGCTGGTCGCCGCGGCGGTGACCATCTTCAGCTGCGAGATGCCGAAGGCGCGATCGAGCGGACCCTGGGTGATGTCGACGAGCTGCATGCGCCCGTAGGGCACGGCGACCATTCGCTGCCACAGGATGCCCTTGCGGAAGACGATGTCGTCCTCCCGCAGCATGTAGCCGATCGCGCGGGCCTGCCGCGGCAGGATGACCAGCGTGATCAGGGTGACGACGATGATCACGCCCGCGGGGATCCACGTCCAGGTCTGGTCGAAGGCCATGGTGAGCACGGCCGCCGCGACGGCGATCACCACGATGAACAGCACGTTCTGCAGGACCTGCGAGGTGACGTAGCGCGGCGAGATCTGGTGCCAGGTGCCGTCGAGAGCGAGCGCGTTGGCGCTGCGAGCGGTGCGCAGCTGCGTGTAGGTGCCCGCGTCGAGCGCGGGGGATGCCGGCGGCACCGGAGCGGACGCGGGCGGCGCGACCGCAGGCGGCGCGGGGACGGATGCCGGCGGCGCTGGCGGCGCAGGGACGGATGCTGGCGGCTGCGGCACGCCCTGACCGTGCGGGTCAGTCGGCGGGGTCGTCTGGCTCTCGGTCATCGGAATCCTTCGGCAGCGTGCAGAACTGTTCGGCGACCAGCGCCGCCCCGATCAGCACGAGAGCGCTGACCATGAGGGCGACCATCGCCACAGTCGACCCTACCGGCGGGGGCACCGGACGCGAGGTGAGGAACACGAGCAGCCCGGCTCCGAATCCGCCGAGGATCGCCCCGAGCAGACTCGACGCCCGCGCGAGCGTCACGGCGCGCAGCGCACGGAAGGGCTCGATCCGCTCACCGCCGCGCAGGCTGCGGCGCACCGGCCACGCGAGCCCGAGCACCGCGACGGCGAGCAGCACGAGCAGCACAGGGAGGAAGCCGGAGGGCGTGAAGGTGGCACGCCCGTTGATCGTCAGCAGGTGATCAAGTCCGTACCCGACGCCCGCGCCGATTAACGCGAGCAGAGCCAGCAGCCCCGCGCTCGTGCGCTTCATCAGGTGGCCTCGCCTGCGGCATCCGCGTGCAGTGCCTGCACGAGTTCGGCGACCCGGCCCTGGCCAGGCAACACGGCATCGGCGTCGAGACTCAGCCACGGTTCGAGCACGAACAGGCGCTCCCCCGCACGCGGGTGCGGCACCTGCAGGCGCGGCTCATCACTGCGGAAGTCGCCGTAGGCGATGAGGTCAAGGTCGAGCGTGCGGTCACCCCAGCGTTCGCGACGCAGACGGCCCTGCTCTTCTTCGATCGCGTGCAGCATGCCGAGCAGCACCTGCGGTGCCAGGCGCGTCGTCACCAGCGCGACGGCGTTGAGGTAGCGGGGCGCATCGGGGTCGGGGCCGTCGAGCCGCACGGCCACCGTCTCGATCGCATCCGACATGCGCACCTCGTCGACGAGCGGGAGGCGGCGCAGACGTTCCGCAGCGGCGGCGAGCATCTCGCCCCGGTCGCCCTCGTTCGAGCCGAGCGCGACGACGGCGACCTCGGGCTCGCGTCCGGGACGCGGATCAGGAAACGAGGGCAGATGCGTGAGCCGACGATCCATCAGTGCCTCCCCCGGCGCAGAGTCACGGCGACGTCGGAGAAGGTCTGCGCGATCGGCGCGTGCGGTTTGTGCACGGTGACGGTGACCGTCTGCACGCGCGCATCGGCGAGAGCGACGTCGGCGATGCGCTGGGCGAGGGTCTCGATGAGGTCGACGGGCTCACCGGCGACGACCGCAGCGACCTTCTCGGCCAACTCGCCGTAGTGCACGGTGTCGGCGACGTCATCGGATGCTGCGGCCGCGGCCAGCGACAGCCCCAGCGTCAGGTCGATCGTGAACTCCTGCCCCTCACGGCGTTCGTGCTCGTAGACGCCGTGGTACCCGAAGACGGTGAGTCCGGTGAGGGTGATCTCGTCCAGTGCCATCAGCGTCCGTCCCAGGCTGTGAGCACGCGCAGTGCGTCACGCGTGCCGGCCACATCGTGCACACGCACGGCCCAGGCGCCGGCCCGGGCGGCGAGCACGCTGGTCACGGCCGTGCCGAGGTCGCGACGCTGTTCGGTCACCTCGGCGTCAGCATCCGCCAGGGTCTCGGCGAGGAACCGCTTGCGTGAGGTGCCGACCAGCACACGCAGCCCGATCGAGGTGATCTCGTCGAGCCCGCGCAGCACCTCCCAGTTCTGCTCGCCGGACTTCGCGAATCCGATACCCGGGTCGAGGATGATGCGCGAGGGGGCGATGCCGGCGGCAGCCGCCGCTTCGACCCGGCCGCGCAGTTCGGATGCCACCTCGCGGGCCGCCCGGCGGTACTGCGCCTGGGCGTACATGTCGTCCGAGGGCCCGCGCCAGTGGCCGATGGCGATGTCGGCGCCGGTGGCGGCCACGGCCGGCAGCATCCGCTCGTCGGCGAGACCACCCGAGACGTCGTTGACGATCCGGGCCCCGGCCTGCACGGCGGCGACAGCGGTGTCGGCGTTGAGCGTGTCGATCGAGACGGGGATGCCGTCGGTGGCGAGCGCTGCGATGACCGGAAGCACGCGGGCCTGCTCCTCAGCGACGCTCACCCGGGTGGCGCCGGGCCGGGTCGACTCGCCGCCCACATCGATCACGGTCGCGCCCTGAGCGCGCAGCGCGCGGGCGTGCGCGAGGGCGGTGTCGCGGTCGAGGTAGCGTCCACCGTCACTGAACGAGTCGGGGGTGATGTTGAGGATGCCCCAGATACCGGTCACAGTGCACCTCCGGCCGGACGCCCGATGAGGGTGATGAGCTCGGCGCGCGCGACCGGATCGGTGAACGCGCCGCGTGCGGCGATGGTGAGGGTGGATGCCTCGGATTGCCGACCGCCGCGCATCGTGACGCAGCCGTGTACGGCATCCAGCACCACGAGCACACCGCGGGTGTCGAGCTTCTGGTCGATCGCGTCGGCGATCTGCTCACCGAGACGCTCCTGCACCTGCGGGCGAGCGGCAAGCACCTCCACGACCTTGACCAGCGCGCCGAGGCCGACGACCTGCTCACCCGGCAGGTACGCCAGGTGCGCGTGACCGGCGAAGGGCAGCAGGTGATGCTCGCATACCGAGCGGAACCGGATGTCGCGCAGCAGCACCGCACCCGACGGCAGGGTGTCGGGCGCCGGGCCCTGCGAGACGCTGATGGTGCGTTCGAGGGGGGCCGCGGCATCCTCACCGACTCCGGCGAAGAACTCGGCGTACAGCTCGGCCATGCGCGCAGGGGTCTGCTTCAGGCCGGGGCGTTCCGGGTCTTCCCCGATCGCCTCGAGCAGCTCACGGGTGAGCCGTTCGATGCGGGGCTTGTCGACCGACACGTCAGGCCGTCGCGGGACGGTGACCGGTCTGCGGGCTGGCCGGCGCGGTGCCGGATGCCGAAGCGGAGGGCGCCTGCGCCGGGGTCTGCGCGGCGATCGCCTCTTCGGTGCGGCGGCGCGGCACGTCGACCGGCGGCTGGGCCGAGACGGGACGCTCGTCGCTGGAGAGCCACTGCGGGCGCTGCGGCAGCTTGCGGATGTCGGTGAAGATCTCGGCGATCTGGTTGTGGTCGAGCGTCTCGTGCTCGAGCAGCGCCAGGGCCAGGCGGTCGAGAATGTCGCGGTTGTCGCTGATCACCTGGTAGGCCTCGTTGTGAGCCTGTTCGATGAGTTCGCGCACCTGCGCGTCGACAGTCTCGGCGACCTTGTCGGAGTAGTCGCGGCCACGGTTCATGTCGCGGGCGACGAACATCTCGCCGCCTTCGGAACCGAGCTTCACGGGGCCGACCTGGGTGGTCATGCCGTACTCGGTGACCATCTTGCGCGCGATGCCGGTGGCCTTCTCGATGTCGTTCGAGGCGCCGGTGGTGGGGTCGTGGAATACGATCTCCTCGGCGACGCGACCGCCCATGGCGTAGGTGAGCTGGTCCTGCAGCTCGTTGCGGGTGACCGAGTACTTGTCATCCAGCGGCATCACCATCGTGTAGCCGAGGGCCTTGCCGCGCGGCAGGATCGTGATCTTGGTGACCGGGTCGGTGTGGTTCATCGCCGCGGCGGCGAGGGCGTGCCCACCCTCGTGGTACGCGGTGATGAGCTTCTCCTTGTCCTTCATCACGCGGGTGCGGCGCTGCGGGCCGGCGATCACACGGTCGACGGCCTCGTCGAGGGCGCGGTTGTCGATCAGCTGTGCGTTCGAGCGCGCGGTGAGCAGGGCCGCCTCGTTGAGCACGTTGGCGAGGTCTGCTCCGGTGAAGCCGGGCGTCTTGCGGGCGAGCACCTCGAGGTCGACCGACTGCGCGAGCGGCTTGCCCTTGGCGTGCACCTCGAGGATGCGCTGGCGGCCCTTGAGGTCGGGGGCGTCGACACCGATCTGGCGGTCGAAACGGCCCGGGCGCAGCAGCGCAGGGTCGAGGATGTCGGGACGGTTGGTCGCCGCGATGACGATGACGTTGGCGTTCGGGTCGAAGCCGTCCATCTCGACGAGCATCTGGTTGAGCGTCTGCTCGCGCTCGTCGTTTCCGCCGCCCAGGCCCGCACCACGGTGACGGCCGACGGCGTCGATCTCGTCGATGAAGATGATCGCCGGGGCGTTCTCCTTGGCCTGGTTGAACAGGTCGCGCACCCGGGAAGCACCCACACCGACGAACATCTCGACGAAGTCAGAACCCGAGATCGAGTAGAACGGGGCGCCCGCCTCGCCGGCGACCGCGCGGGCGAGCAGGGTCTTGCCGGTTCCGGGAGGGCCGTACAGCAGCACGCCCTTGGGGATGCGGGCGCCGATGGCCTGGAACTTCGCCGGATCCTGCAGGAACTCCTTGATCTCGTGGAGCTCTTCGATGGCCTCGTCGGCACCGGCGACGTCGGCGAAGGTGACCGTGGGGGTCTCCTTGCTGACGAGCTTGGCCTTGGACTTGCCGAACTGCATGACCTTGCTTCCGCCGCCCTGCATCGACGACAGCAGCCACCAGAACAGCAGACCGAGCAGCACGAGCGGCAGCAGCAGCGAGATGAACCCGTCGAACCAGGTGGCGCGGGGCACGGCGTCGTTGAAGCCGTCCTTCGGGGCGGCCTCGTCGATCGCGGCGACGACCTCGTCGGCGCGGGCCTCGACGTAGTAGAACTGCACGTTCTTGCTGCCCTCGAACTCCTTCGAGAGCGTCATGTCGACGCGCTGGTCGCCGTCGGTGGTGACCACCTCGGTGACGGTGTCGCCGGCGAGCAGCTTCAGACCCTGCTGGGTGGTGATCTGCGCCGGAGCGGTGAGGTTCGAGATCAGCAGGAAACCGCCGAACAGCAACAGGCCGATGACCGCGACGTAGATCAGCGGATTCCGGGAGATCTTCTTGACATCCATGATCGAATCAGCGTATCGCGGGTGTCCTACGCGCCTGCTGTGCGTTCACCCACGGCGTACCGCGCGACTCGGCCCCTGAGCCTGTCGAAGGCCCCTGATCAGGCTTGGGTCCCTGAGCCTGTCGAAGGGTCTCAGCTGTAGACGTGCGGCGCGAGCACGGCGACGTCGCGCAGGTTGCGGTAGCGCTCGGCGTAGTCGAGACCGTAGCCGACGACGAACTCGGTGGGGATGTCGAAGCCGACGTACTTGCAGTCGATGTGCACCTTGGCGGCATCCGGCTTGCGCAGCAGCGCGAGCACTTCGAGCGACTCCGCGCCGCGGCTGGCGAAGTTCTCCAGCAGCCAGCTGAGCGTCAGCCCCGAGTCGATGATGTCCTCGACGATGAGCACGTGCTTGCCGTGCAGGTCGGTGTCGAGGTCCTTGCGGATCTGCACGACACCGCTCGACTTCGTGCTGGCGCCATAGCTCGAGACGGCCATCCAGTCCATCGGCGCGTGGAACGGCAGGGCCCGCGCGAAGTCGGCCATGACCATGACGGCACCCTTGAGCACGCCGACGAGCAGCAGGTCCTTGCCTTCGTAATCCGCGGCGACCTGCACGGCGAGCTCGTCGAGCTTGGCGCGGATCTCCTCCTCGGTGACGAGGATCTGGTTGAGGTCTTCGGCAATGTCCGCTGCACGCATGTGTCGATTTTAGGCGACGGATCGGATCCCCGATCCCGGTGCCGCTCGCGCAGCATCCGCACTACTGTGAGCGGTGGAGCGGGCAGGTGCCCGCGAAGGGAAGGAACCCCATGGACCTCGATGCGATCCTCCGGCAGTTGCCGATCGACGACATCGCCCAGCAGTTCGGTGTCAGCACCGATGTGGCCCGTCAGGCTGCCGAAGAAGGCAGCGCCGCCCTCGTAGGCGGACTGGCCAAGAACGCCGAGACGCCGGAAGGCTCGGATGCCATCGAGAAGGCGCTGCAGCGTCACGAAGGCTTCTCGGGCGCGACGAAGATCGACGACGTCGATCAGGTCGACGGCGGCAAGATCGTCAAGCACGTCTTCGGCGACAACGAGAAGGACGTCGCCGAGACGCTGAACAAGTCGGAGAAGACGGCGGGCGGCATCGACTTCGGCAAGCTGCTGCCGATCCTCGCCCCGATCGTGCTCGGCCTGATCGCGAACGCGAACAAGGGCAAGTCGACCGGCGGCGCTCAGGACGGCGAGTCCGGTGGTGGCCTCGGCGACATCCTCGGCGGCCTGCTCGGCGGCGGCCAGGGCGGTGCGGCATCCGGTGGCGGCGGCCTCGGCGACATCCTCGGCGGCCTGGGCGGTCTGCTCGGCGGCGGGTCGTCGTCCTCGACGTCGAGCCAGGGTGGCGGCAACGTCATCACCGATCTGCTCGGTGGCCTCTTCGGCGGCAAGCGCTGATTTTCGCGGCGCCGGCCCTGCCCCTCCCCCCAGGCCCCGGCGCCCTCTCACCCATGTCCCACTTTCCGTGAGGCATGTCCCACTTTCTGCAGACCTTGTCCCACTTTCTGCTGCTAACCACCCGGGTTAACAGCAGAAAGTGGGACACGGGTGGGGGGGTGGATGCCGGATGCCGGATGGTGGATGCCGGATGCCGGATGCCGGATGCCGGTGATCAGCGGGCGGTGAAGATCACCCGTCCGCCGTGGCGCCGGGCCGTGCATCCGGGCAGGTCGATCGGGCCCTGGCCTGTCCAGTCCGTGGCGAGGCGGGCGACCTCGAGCGTCTGCGTGCGGGTCAGGCTGACCCCGAATTCGCTGTCGACGACGAGGCGGATGATGCGGTTGCGCAGCGCCGCCGGGTTCGCCGCGAGGGCGGCGACGCTCACCGAGATGCCCGCCTCGGCGTGCTCGACGATGTCTTCGATCGTCTCGTGGATCATCTCGTCGAATGCCTCTGCGTCTTCACGCAGCTGCTCGGCCGTGCGGGCCAGGGCCTCGGCGATGCCGGGGCCGAGTTCGGCCTCGAGCACGGGGAGCACGCGCTCGCGCACCCGCACCCGGGCGAAACGGGGGTCGATGTTGTGCGGGTCATCCCAGACGTCGAGACCGGCGGCCGCGGCCCGGGTCGTCTCGCGGCGCACGCCCAGCAGGGGGCGCATCCAGCGCAGTCCCTCCTCGTCCGTGCGCGCCGGTGCCATGCCCTGCAGGCTGGCCGCGCCCGACCCCCGGGCGAGACCGAGCAGCACCGTCTCGGCCTGGTCATCGAGGGTGTGCCCGAGCAGCACGGCGGTAGCGCGGGCATCCGTCGCGGCATCGCGCAGCGCCGCGTAGCGGGCATCCCTCGCGGCGGCCTCTGGGCCCCCCGCCCCGGCGACGTCCACGCGTGCGATGCGCGCGTCGAAACCGAGGGCGGCGGCGCGCTCGCGCACGGCGGATGCCACAGCATCCGACCCCGTCTGCAGTCCATGATCAACCGTCAGCGACAGCATCCGGATGTCGCCTTTGGGTGCCTCGAAGGCGACGGCCGCGGCCAGGGCGAGCGAGTCGGCACCGCCGGAGAGGGCGACGAGCACCGTCGCTCCCGGCGGCAGGTCAGCAAGCGCGGTGCGCACTGCGAGGCGGATCTCGGCGACGGCAGGTGAGAGCGAGGGCACGCCTCCACGCTAGAACACAGGCGGCGGGCGGCGTCACACGCCAGTAGGCTGGTCGGCGGCATCCAACCGAACTTGAGGAGCACACGCATGGGCGCACACGACGCCGTCATCGAGATCCCGCGCGGTAGCCGCGTGAAGTACGAGGTCGACCACGAGACCGGGCGAGTGCACCTCGACCGCGTGCTCTACACGACCTTCGGCTACCCGGCCGACTACGGCTACTTCGACAACACGCTCGGCGAAGACGGCGACCCGCTCGACGTGCTCGTGCTGCTCGACCACGCCATCTACCCCGGTGTCGTCGTGAACGTGCGCCCCGTGGCCGTGCTGAAGATGAGCGACGAGGCTGGCGGCGACGACAAGCTCGTGGCCGTGCTGTCGAAGGATCCGCGCTGGGCGCACATCCAGGACATCGGAGACCTGCCCGAGTACACCAAGAAGGAGATCGAGCACTTCTTCGAGCACTACAAGGACCTCGAGCCCAACAAGTGGGTCAAGGTCGACGCGTGGGGCGACGTCACCGAGGCGCAGCGCATTCTCGACGAGGCGATCGAGCGCTTCGGCGCCGAGGGTCACTGACCTTCTGCGCACGTAGACAGACGAAACCCCCGGTCTTTCGGCCGGGGGTTTCGCTGTAGATCGGATGCCGGGGTCAGAGGGCTCCACGGGCGGAAAGCCAGGTGTACGGGTTGGTCGTGCCGCCGTAGGCGTACACCTCGAAGTGCAGGTGGCAGCCGAGCGAGTTGCCGGTGTTGCCCGCGTAGGCGATGACCTGCCCTGCGCTCACGCGCGTGCCGCGACGGACCGCGTAGCTGGAGATGTGCGCGTAGCCGGTGGCGACGCCGTCGGCGTGGGCGATGCGGATGTAGTTGCCGTAGCCGCCGTACCAGCCGGCGTAGGTGACGGTGCCGGATGCTGCCGCGAAGATCGGGGCACCGCAACCGTTGGCGAAGTCGAGTCCGCGGTGGTAGCCGGAACCGCACTTGCCGTTGCTGCACACCACGGGACGGGGGCCGTAGCCGGAGGCGATGCGTCCGCCGTGCGGGCGACGCCAGGCGCCACCACCACCACCACCGGATGACGATCCCCCGCCACCGGAGCTGGATCCGCCGCCACCGCCACCGTTGTTCCCGGCGTTGGCTGCGGCTTCGGCAGCGGCCTTCGCGGCGGCCTCGGCCTCGCGGCGACGACGCTCTTCTTCGGCCTTGCGGCGGCGCTCTTCCTCTTCCTTGCGGATGCGCTCGCCCTCTTGATAGGCGGCGACCGTCTTGGCGGTGTTGTCCTTGAGAGCCGCAAGCTGCGCCTGCAGGGTGCCGAGGTAGGCCTGCTTCTCGTCGAGCGCGGCCTGCGCGGCATCCGCTGCCTGCTGCGCCTTGATCATCTTCTCTTCGGCGATCTTCTGCAGGCGGTCACGCTCGTCGCGGGCGGTCTTGGCCTGGTCGCTGAGGGCCTGGGCAGAGTCGCGGGCGGCGGTGGCGTTGTCGTAGACCGTGCGGTTGTACTCGAGGAGCTTGTCCATCGTGCCGAGCCGCGCGAGCAGGTCGTCGGCGTTGCCGGCGGATCCGGAGAAGAACAGCTGCAGGGCGGCGTCGTCGCCCCCGTTGCGGTAGAGCTTGGTGGCGACCTGGCCGGCCTTGCGGGCGCTCTCGTCGGCGAGCTTGGACTGCGCGTCGGCCTGCGCCTGCAGATCGTCGGCCTTGGCTGCCTGGTCGAAGTAGGCCTGCTGGGCCTCGTAGAACTCGTCACCGGCGACCTGTGCCGCCTGCTCGGCGGCGATCGCGTTCTGGGTGAGGGTCTGGATCAGCCCTTCGATGCGGGTGATCTCACCGGCCTTGGCGGCTTCGCTCTTCTTGGCCTTCTGGACGTCGTCCCAGCTGGGGTAGCTGGCGGCGAAGGCGGCGTTCACACCGGCAGAGACACCGAGCGCGCTGAGGGCGACCGCGCTGAGGGCACCGATGGTGAGCGCGTTGCGGCGCGTGACTCTCGGCCCCTGCCGCTTCGCGAATGGCTGCACGAACTCGGGTGTGCAGCAAGATTCCTCGGATGCCGTGGGGGCAGCACCCTTGTTGGCTTCGTCGTTCACTCGGCCCCTTCCGCCGGTTTCACAGCTGTCACACTAACAACATTCGTCACATTCACACCAGGGGGGAGGCACAATCCGGGACAGACTGCTGTGTCTATGGTGCCCCTTTTGGAGGGTGCTGTGGGGTGCGTCTTGAGGGCCGCTGCTGGGTGCGACGCTCCCGGGATCCGAGGCCGATTGGCGGATCGGGCAGTCCATCCCTTATGCTTGAGCGTCGGCAAGGGAAACCCCCGGGAATCCCTTCGGCCCCATCGTTTAGCGGCCTAGGACGCCGCCCTTTCACGGCGGTAGCACGGGTTCGAATCCCGTTGGGGTCACGCAACACGATACAATTTCATAATCATGGCCCTGTAGCGCAGTTGGTTAGCGTGCCGCCCTGTCACGGCGGAGGTCGCGGGTTCAAGTCCCGTCAGGGTCGCTCCAAGCGACGAGCCTTCTTTCGAGGAGGCTCTTCGTCTAGGACGCGACAGGTTCGCCGGTCGCGCGGCTCTGTAGCTCAGTTGGTAGAGCGTTCGACTGAAAATCGAAAGGTCACCGGATCGATGCCGGTCGGAGCCACACGGATCATCATTACAGTGATCCCAGAAACCCTCGCGTAGCTTCTACATCGCGGGGGTTTTGTTTTGCCCTGATGAGCGGCGATTTCCTCGCTGACGGTGCAGGCCGGTTCCTGAGCGAGCGCAGCGAGACGAAGGACCCGGTCGTTGAGCGAGCGAAGCGAGACGAAACGCGCCGCCCCCGAGGCTTGTGCCGGTTTTGTGCCGGTAGCCGTGACGAACCGCCGCGATGCAGTCGCTGCCCCGCGACCTCGAGGTCAATCTTGGAGGCAGTCCAGCAACCTGCTGGACAAATTTCCAACGGTCCGTTGGAGAATTCGCCGCAGTAGTCCAACGACTCATTGGACCATTTGTGCAACGACTCGTTGCACCGAAGGCTTGCAGCTTTTGTGGCCGATTCAGGGCACAAAAGCTGCATGAGCAATTCCACCATCGCGTGACTCGGCTCGATCGCCGTCGAGCGATGGGGCATGTTCACGACGGCGCAGGCAACTGCGGCTGGCGTCGCGCGCAAGAGTCTGTCCGGACTCGCCAATGCGGGAGCCATCGAACGCGTTGCACAAGGGGTCTACCGCATGGCCGGCTCTCCTGCCGCCGCGA
>NZ_JBBDGN010000008.1:0-150435 GCF_037204145.1 Microbacterium istanbulense | reverse complement strand
GCCGTCGGCGAGGGTGCGGTGGAAGCGCCCGATCTTTGCGTTGGTCTGTGGACGGCGTGGGCGAGTGAACTTTGGTGCGATGCCGAGGTCCGCGCAGGCGCGTTTCCAGGCGTGGGATCGGTAGGCCGAGCCGTTATCGGACAGGACGCGCTCGACGCGGACACCGTGGTCGGCAAACCAGGAGACCGCGCGTCGGAGAACGCCGATGGCTGTCTCGGCGCGTTCGTCGTCGTGGATCTCCGCATAGGCAACGCGGGAGTGGTCGTCGATGACGGTGTGGATGAACGCGTAGCCGAGGATCTCGTGACGGCGCGTGTTTCGAGCCAGACCAGGTGTGGATTGACGGTTCCTGGCGCCTTGCTGCTTGCCGACGAAGCGCCAGCCGCCGCCGTTGGGGATGTTGCCGAGCTTCTTCACGTCGACGTGGATCAGCGAGACCGGGTGGTCATGCTCGTAACGTCGGGCGGGCTCACCGGTCTTCACATCGACGTGCGTAAGGCGGTTGAGGTGGCAATGGGTGAGGACAGCGTGAACGGTGGAGCGCGACATCTCGAGTCGACCGGCGATCTGAACAGGGCCGAATCGTTTACGAATGCGCAAGTGGACGATCTTCTTGACCAGGTACGGATGCGAGTGAGGTCGGGAGGACCGATCCGCCATGCCGGCGTCACCGAGCTCGACATATCGTCGCGCCCATTTCTGAGCGGTCGGCCATCCGACGCGAAAGTAGTCGGCCGCCGCCGCGACCGTCCATCCCTCGTCGATGATCAACTGCGCGATACTCAGACGTTGGCGCGGCGTCAGCGCCGCATTACCGAGAGACACGAGAACCTCCGGGACTTGAGCGGGTGTCTAAGCAGCTCGACTCTGACCGGAGGTTCTCGTCATGTCACGGCAACCAGATCAAACAACGTCCCTGGACACTACAACTAGTCGCGCGTCTTTTCCTGCAGCCATGCCACAGGGTTGACCTTCCCGTCATCGGTCGTGATCTCGAGGTGCAGGTGCGCCCCGAAGCTTCTGCCCGTGTTGCCGACGAGACCGAGCTTTTGGCCAGCGCCGATGTTCTGTCCTTCGAATACCTTCAGCGATCCGTACTGCATGTGGGCGTATCGGCTGAAGACGGTCTGACCGTCGACAACGTGCTCGATGTACACGGTCACGCCGAAGGCGCCTCCTTGTTCGGTGGCGATGCGCACCACTCCACCGGCGATAGCCTGGATCTCTGCTCCCTCCCCGGGGGTGAAATCGGCGCCCTCGTGCTGCCGGCCACCACGGGGGCCGTAGTTGGAAGAGGTGGGGACGCCGACGGGGAATGGCCATTGCACGGCGGCGTCCGGGTCGACAGGGTTGCTTCCGGTGAAGTGCCTGATACCCGCCACTGCCGCGATATCCGCCGTGGACGCGACGCTGAAGCCGCTCTGCCTGTCCAACGTTTCGGTGCGGACCTCGCCGGGAGTGACGAAGGCCTGGATCTGATCGTCTGGCACCTGAGCGGCCTGCGCAGGGGCGCTGTACCGGGTCGCGGCGCCTAAAGCCTGGCCGCCGACGACGGCGGCGGGAAAGGTCATCCCGACGGTGAACGTCCCTGCTACAACCAGAGCCCCGATGGCGGCCAGCTTCCGACTGACGCGGCGCGCATGGTTGCCTGCGGGGGCAGAAAGCGTCATGCGCGGCGATCTCACGGTGGCGGGGTGGGATGCAGAGGTCGTCGATACGGTCTCGGTCTCGGTCACGGCTTCGCTCGCCGGGATGGAGACGGTCCGGATCCGTTCCTCCTCCGAGGTGCGGACGGATTGCTCGCTCACGGCGGAGGATGATGCCGCTCGTCGTCGCCGCAGGTCAGCGCGGGTGAGCGGTCGGTTCTTATCGACAAGGGAGGCGGCGTGAGGTTCCGGCTTGGCGATGCGGTCTCGGCGCAGACGTACTTCGGGAGCCGCGTCGTGGGTGCGGGGCACAGTCAAGGGGTGGTTCTCCTCTTCAGCGGGCGGGGTCGACGATCGGGCTGGCGTCGACGAAGATCGAGTACTCCGGCGGCGGCAACGAGCGTGAGCGCCGCCACGGGGATGAGCACGGACAGCCACGGAGCGAGAATGACGCCTGCCGTCAGACCGGTCCGCAGCTGAACCTCGGTGATGTCGGCGGCGGCGACGTCGACGCCGATCGACTGGATGGTTGTCCCCGTGGGATCGATGACCTGGCTGGTGCCGACGGTGGAGACGTTGATCACCGTTCTTCCTGTCTCGATCGCGCGCATTCGCGCGAAGGCGAGCTGCTGCAGGTTCTCGTCGGAGCCGCGGAAGTCGGCGTTGTTGGTCTGGAACACGTAGAGCTCCGCTCCGCCCTCGACGCCGGCGCGGATCACGTCGTCGAAGATCACGTCGAAGCAGATCGCCAGGCCCACACGGGTGGTGCCAACGGTGATGATGGGAGGGTTCGTCCCGGGGGTGTACTCGCGCTGGATGAGCCGCACGAGATCCGGTGCGATCTTCTCATACAGCCACCGATCTGGGACGTACTCGCCGAACGGCACTGGGTTCACCTTGTCGTGAAGCTGAGGCTTATCAGCCCCGGGCGTCCATAGGATCGAGGTGTTGAAGGTCTTCTCTTCGCGGGTGGTTGCGGCGTTGACCAGGAGCGGTGATCCCGCGGCAGTAGCGATCTGATCCAGCGTCGTAGCGGTGTCGCGATCGCGGAGCGGATCGGAGTCGACGGCTCCCTCCGGCCACACGACGAGATCCGTCTGCTTCCCATACAGCGACGCGGTCGCCGAGGAGTAGGCACGGAGGATATCTCCCGGTGACTTGTCATCGAAGTATCCGGAAGGGCCGTTGCCCTGCACCCACCCGACGGTGAAGGTCCCGGCGCTGGTGGTCGGGAACTGGGGTGTCACGGCGAGGACGCCGATGATGACGACGGGGAAGAGGGATCCTTGCGGGAAGACTAGCCCGCCGGCGCGAATCCACTGCACCAGCGCGGCAGATGTCACGGCAACGAGGAACGAGAGCCCTGTGACGCCGATCCACGACGCAGCCTCCGGAAACGGACCATTGACCTGGGTCATCCCCAGGCGGGCCCACGGGAACCCGCTGTACGGCCAGGAGCCGACGGCGACTTCCCGGGCAGTCCACAGCCCCCCGATCATCACCGACACGACGGCGAGCTGGATCGCGCCACGGGGCGGGAGGCGGCGTGTCCATCGATAGGCGAAAGAGAGAGGGATGGCTCCGAGTCCCAGTAAGAGCGTCTCCAACCCGGAAAGGGCGAGACGGGGGACGGGCCCGAGGAACTCGCCCACCCAGGCGAGGTGGAGGGTGTAGAAGCTGGCGCCGAACAGGAGCCCGACTGCAAGGGCGCCCCCGATGCTTCGTCCGATCAGAGTCGCCAGGGAGAGCCCGACGCCGATGAATGCGAGCGGCCACCATCCCACATCGGGAGTGGACAGATCGAGAAGGACACCTGCGACGACGGCGAGGGGCAGCGCGGTGCGCAGACGCAGCATCGGCGTGTCGGGAAGTCCCGAGGAGTGGGCTGTAGGAGATGCTCGGGGCGGCTTGGGCCGGGGGAGCGCAGCGGTCGTCATCATTCTCAGGCGTCCTTCTTACGCAGCGACTCGAGATAGGCGTTGTACGCATCCAGTTCGCTCGTGCCGTGCACATCCGCATACCGATCCTCCGCCGCAGCACGGGCTGTATCCTCGCGGAACCATCGGTGCATCACGTACACGAGCATCAGGAGGGTGGGAGCCTCCCCGTACGACCAGGCCAGTCCGCCGGCAAGGCGCTGGTCCTCGAGCGGATCGAGACCGAGAGCCTCGGTGGGCGCAACGAATTGGGTGACGAGCATGGTCGTCGCCATCATCAGGAAGACGCCGAAGAACGCGTGCAGGGCGGCCTCAGCGAAGACATCGATCGCCCGACCGCCGTGGCTGAGCCGCATCGGCAGCGGGTCTGAGCTGAGCACAGGGAGGGTGAAAAGGACCCCGGCGACGAGGAATGCGACCTCAAGGGCTACGTGACCCTCGATGGTGGCGAGGATGCGATCAGCGAGGCCTGCCAGGTACAGACCGTAGAACGCCGCAAGATAGATCGGCAGGGCCAGCCACGGGCTGAGCACCCACCTGGCTGCACGGCTCCGCAAGCCTGCGTGTGCCGTTCGGAGAAGACCCCGTCCCATCCCACGGTGAGGGGTGGCGCGCAGAAGGAGGGTCCCGGGGGAGCCGAGGACCAGCAGAGGAGGGATCGCCATCATCAGCGTCAACTGCTGGAACATGAACACCGACAGCAGCGCATACCCGTAAGCCTCGACGCCAAGGCCGGTGGTACCGGCGAGCAGCACGCATCCCAGGAGGAAGCTGACTGTGCGCCACACCGGCCACCGCCGCCCCTGGCGCCACAGGCGGATCGCACCTGCCAGGTATGCAACCGCCAGGACCGCCGCTAGCACCGGCAACACTGGGAACGGCCCCGGGAGCACGGCGACATAGTCGGCGAACGTCGGAGGAGAATCCGGAATCCAGGGGCTCATCGAACAGACTCCACGACTTGGATGTCGACGAGCCCCGCGCGCATCGTCGATGGACGTCGCCGGGCACGGTGAACGTCGCCACCAGAGCGGACAGCTCCGGCGACGTGCACGGGCGGGCGAGCCAGAGTCATCGCGGTGTCGCAGCCTCCTTTTGTTGCGCAGCTTGCCCGGAGCGCAGCACGACGCGGCAGGCGACGTTTGCGGCTGTCACGACCTCAGGACCTTGATCGAGCTGCCCGCGACGAGGAAGAGCACCGCAGCGGCGGGCTGCACCCCGATCCAGACGGGGCCCATGAAGGGGAATGGGAGCACGGGATTCCAGATCACCGCGACGGCGACGAACACGGGTATCCACCACCACTGCCGCGCCTGGAAGGCGAACCAGCCGACAATGA
This sequence comes from Microbacterium istanbulense, assembly GCF_037204145.1. NCBI lineage: Bacteria > Bacillati > Actinomycetota > Actinomycetes > Micrococcales > Microbacteriaceae > Microbacterium > Microbacterium istanbulense. Next base: position 145,513 of record NZ_JBBDGN010000008.1, on the reverse strand, counting down.
TCGCCAGGATCGCCGTCACGAACAGCACGACCGTTGACCAGCTGCTGGTCAGCAATACCGGTGCGAGGAACAGCACGGCGGCAGCGATCAGGCTCGGGGCGAGAGCATTGCGCTGATAGACGGAGGGGGTGCGCTTCTTCGGCGTCATGATCCTCTCATCCCAGCCCCCGCGCTCTGGGCCTCTCCCACGTCTCTGTGCGCCATCCTCCGCCTCCGGATCCAGAGCCCGCACCCCAGGATCACGAAGCCGATCCCGAGCGCGACATCTGCGAGGTTGCCGATGAACCAGTTCCCGTAGGCGAGGAAATCGGTTACGTGACCTCGACCAAATCCTGGAGGCGCGAGCAGACGATCCAGCACGTTGCCGATTGCCCCTCCGAGGATGAAGCCGATCCCGACCGCCCACCACGTCGTACGCGAGCGACGGGCACCGATGAACAGCACGACCACCGCGGCCACGCCGATTACGGTGAGCACCCAGGTCGCCTCCGAGCCGAAGGAGAGGATAGCGCCGGGATTGAACGCGAGCTGCAGACCGAGCAGGTCGCCCAGCACGGGGATACGCTCTGTCTCGCTCAGACCGGCGAGAGCTGCAGCCTTGCTTGCCTGATCGATCAGCACCACGAGCCCGGCAACCACGAACGCGACCGCATACCGGGGAATCGTCCTACGCATCGCCGGTCTCCTTCTCGGCCGCCGCCGCCTCGGCCCGGTCTCGGCGGCGGCGAGCACGGCCGGCCAAGAGGACGCCGGAGGCGCCCATGGTCAAGATGAACGCGAAGGCGATGACCACCAGGAGGCCCGCGAAGCCGAGGTCGTCCCGCTGCACGCCCTGTTCTCCGTTCCGCTTCTCATGCGACCGGTCGGGGGTCTCGGATGGCGATGGCGTCGGTGACGGGGAGGCCGTGGTCGGCGGCGTCGCGGTCGGCGACGGTGCGACTGTCGTGACGTCGCCGGTTGGTGCAGTCGTGCTGGCAGCTGCACTTTCCACTCCTGCCAACAGGGCCGCAACGCCGAGCGTTGCAACCACGATGAGAGCGAGGAGGGTTCGTCGTCGTCGGGACACGACGGGGGGCCATACAGGGGATCTGAGGGTCTCAGAAGTCGAACAGGTCACCCAGGAACCCTTCCCGACGCCGTCGACCGTTGCGGCCATTGCGATCGTGACCGTGGCCGCGGTCATGCCCGCGATCACGATTGTGATCGCCGCTGGGCGGGTAGTATCCACGGTCGTCCGAGGGCGCAGGCATCGCGCCAGCGGCACGATCGATGATCTTGTCCAGTTCACCTCGGTCCAGCCACACGCCACGGCACTGAGGGCAGTAGTCGATCTCTACGCCTGAGCGGTCCGTGATGAGCAGGGCGGTCCCGTCGACGGGGCATTTCATGATGGTTCTCCTTCGATAGATGATCGTTGACGGCGCGACGGGGGCTGTCACGCGTGAGTCGTGTGCTCTTCGGGGTGGGATTGCGGTTCGATCTGGAACGTGGAGTGCTCCACGCTCACGGGGAAGTGCTCGGCAACGCACTCCTGGAGCGAGCGAAGCAGTGCCGCGGAGTCCTCTTGTGACAGCTGGTCCTTGATCACCACGTGCGCCGTCAGGGTGGGAAGGTCTGTCGAGACCTGGGAGGCGTGGAGGTCATGGACGCTGACGACGTGCGGTAACTCCTCGAGGTGCTTTCTCACAGCGTCCAGGTCAAGTCCGGGAGGCGTGGACTCCAGCAGAACGCTCCCGGACGCGCGCAGCAGGATGAATGTACGCGGGATGATTAGCAGGGCGATCAGGATGCCGGCGATGGCGTCAGCGCGATACCAGTTGAGCGTGGCGATCAGGATGGCGCTGGTGATCACGCCGACGGATCCGAGAGCGTCATTGACGACTTCGAGGAAGGCGGCACGCATGTTGAGGTTGGCCTTGCGGCCGCTCATGAGAACCAGAAGAGAGGCGACGTTGGCGAGCAAGCCGACGATGCCGAAGAACAACAAGCTGCCAGAGGCGATCTCCGGAGGCTCGAACAGTCGCCTGATGCCTTCCACGAGGGCGAAGATCCCGACTCCGAGAAGCAACGCCGCTTGGGCGAGCGCACCCAGGACCTCGGCTCGTCGCAGACCCCAGGTGTGGCGCGCCGAGGGCGGTCGGTTCATGAGATGCGCGGCGGTCACCGCAAGAGAGAGGCCGATGACGTCCGTCAGCATGTGCGCAGCGTCGACAAGCAGCGCGAGACTTCCCGTGATCGCGGCGCCGACCACCTCGGTGACGAAGACGGTCGACGTGATCGCGAAGGCGATGATCAGTCGCCGCCGAGGCGTGCTCGCCGGGGTGTGACTGTGTTCGGCTCCCATACGCTTCTCCTTGTGTGTCAGGGACGATTCATGATTCGACGTACTATCGCGGATGCGTCCCGCTGCGCGCCGATGAACGTGTCGGATCGGTGCCTTCCGTGCCGGGGATGACCGGCCACGAACAGACCGGGCATAGTCGTCATGCCCCGTCGTAGGCGGCGATGCGCCCCGTCACGCACGCTCTGCGGAAGCCACTGGTCGCCGGGTAGGTAGCCGGTGGCGAAGATCACCGACTGAGGTTTCACTCGCGTACCGTCCGCGAACAAGACATCTTGACCGTCAACGCCGATCGAACCAGGTGCGAACGTGACCCCGCTCCGAAGCAGCTTGTCGAGTCGTTCGTCGCTCGCAGGTGTCGGTGACTGGCGTCGGAACCAAGACGAGCGGACGGTGCCCCTGGGCGGGAGCGCGGTGCGTCCGCCGTGCCGGTGGCGAGATCTGGTCGACAAAGTGACGACGTGGGAGTGAGCGAGCTCGCCGGCGACCTGGGTACCGCTATCCCCTCCGCCGATGATCAGCACGTCACCCTGAGGAATCTGACGCGAGAGGCGATAGTCCGCGCTGTGAAGAATCACTCCCGGCACGATGAGCTCTGACGCCCATGCGGGGAGCGAGGGCCGCGAGGCAAATCCTGTGGCGCAGACAACGTTGCGCGTCTGGACCGCTCCCTCGGCGGTGCGCAGGAGGAGCGTTGAGCCAGTTCCGCGATGTTCTACTCCGGTGGCGCGGATCCCCCACATCGTGGCTACGCCGATCGATGTCTCGACGGCGGTGAGGTACCGCTCCATCTCGGGTGGATACGGGCGGCGGGCGGGATCGCTAGGGAGGGGGACGCCTCCGATGGCGCTGTGCTGAGCGTCGGTGAGGAGTTGCATGGAGTCCGCCCGAGAGGCCCAGGAGCGCTCTCCGCGTGGGTTTGCGTCGATGATCGCGAAGTCTCGCTGCGGGGCAAGGCCCGCAGTTCTGAGCGCGGAGGCGACTGCCAGCCCGGCCTGTCCGGCGCCGACGATAATGGCTCGGCGATGCGATAGTCCCAGAATCGTCACTGAGTCTCCATCGCGGCCGTGATGGCGCTCTCCAGGTCGTCAAACCGCTGCAGCTGGAGCTTCTTGCCATCGACGTAGAACGTCGGCGTGCTGTCGACTCCGAGCGCCTGGCCGTCGTTCACGTCCAGATCCACGCGCTCGGCGGTGGCGGGATCTGCCACGGCCCTGTCGTACGCTGCCATGTCCAGGCCGAGCTGCTCGGCGAAGCCCCGGAAGACGTCCGCACGGGACTCCTGCGCCTCAGCCCACTCCGTCTGTGTTTCGAACAGCTTGCGGTACATGCCCTCGAGCTGACCCTGCTGCGCGGCGGCCTCGGCAGCGACGGCGGCGTTCTTGGAGTTCAGATGCCCCGGCAGGGGGAAATAGCGGATGACGTAGTTGATCTTTCCGTCGTATTTCGTCCGCAGGTCTTCGACGACCGGATAGAAGGCTCCGCAGGCCTCGCATTCGAAGTCCAGGAATTCGACCACGGTGACGGCACCCTCACCGCCCTCGTCGAGCACATGCGAGTTCTCGCGCTGGACGGGGACGGAGGATGCGGAGCCGGGTGACGCGGGCGGCTCCTTTCCGTTCTGATTGACGAGGACAACGACGAACACGACGAGCATCAGCACTACGACGACTGCAGCGGTGACGATGCCAGCTTTCACACCAGGTTTCAACGGGGTACTCCAATGACACGACAAGACGAACGACGGGACGAGCGTGAGCTCGCGGTATCGCCACCGCGAGGGTGGCGCATCGGACGTCAGGTTCGCGAGAGACCGAGCTGAGAGAGGGAGAACGCAGTGGTGCGCAGCGGGGAGACGAACACCGACACACGAGGTAGTGGGCGCGGTCCGGCCCGGAGAGGGGAAGCCAGCCGAGAAGACCAGAGCAGCCGCACGATCAGGATGATCGCTGTGAGCCCGCACAGGATGCCCAGAGTGCACAGAGCGACACCCAGCGATGCGTTCATTTCTCCCGAGAGAGCAACGATCTGCTGGGGACTGGGGTCGGCTGCGGGCGATTCGACAGCGGAGCTGTCGTGTCCGGTCACGGCAACGGGAACGCCCTCGCCGCCCCGAGAATCCGTATGCCCCATCGTGGCGGTCGCTCCGAAGAGCAACAGCAACGCCAGTCCGGTACTGGTAATGAGCCGCATTATCAATAGCTGCTCGTTCGTTCGCGAGGAACCGGGGATCCGCAACGAACGGTGCATCCTCCGAATTATACTCGTCCCATGTTTGCGCATTCTTTGAGCGGGCAGGGAGCGACGAGCAGGCCATGTCCGGCGGAGTTCACGGTTGAAATGTCGGTCGGTGGTGACGAGCAGAGGCGCCTTAGAGCCCCGCCCGCCACCACCTGTGCCTATTTGGACCGGCGGCCACGCGCTCGGATGAGCCAGACGGCCATCGCGATCACGGCGGCGAGAACGAACACCCCTCCGAGGACGACAAGAACGAACATGCCTTCGGAGGACCCGTCGGATGCCCTGTCCGACTTGGCTGGAGCGGGGGTGGCTGCTGCTGCCTGCCCGCTCTGGGTAGGCGTGGGCGACGCCGACGCGACTGCGCCGGGTTGGATGCGGGTCTGCTCGTTCTGGCAGGCGGGCAGATCCCATCCGAGTGCAGGCTCGGCACCCTCCTCCGGTGCGTACTGGAACTGGAAGGACTCGGAGATCGGGTGCCCATCGCTGGAGACCGCGTTCCAGAGGATCGTGTAGGTCCCCGCCTCGCCGAGTGCAACCGGAGTGGTCAGAACGTTGAGGTCGATGGTCGAGCACGATGTCTCGTAATACAGCCCGTCAGGCCCTTGTATTTGTGCGAAGCTCGCCTGCCCGAAGTCGATCAGTTCACCGCTGAACGTGAGGGAGACGGCCTCCAGGCTCGCGACGGTGTCGCCAGCGGATGGTGTGGAGTCGAGAAGATTGTCGTGGGCGGCAGCCGGGTCGGCGAACAGCAAGGTCGCGATGGCAGCAGAAATGAGGGCGGTCGTGGTCAGGCGTATCGAGCGAGAGAGTTTCGAGGGCATGGTTTGGTCCTTGGCGCTGTCCTGAGAAGCGGCGGAGTCTTGTTGAAGGGGGCCGGGGGAAAGAGAGGGGCTTTGGGCGTTTCAGGCGGCGCCCGCCGGGGCCTGTCAACGGGACTGACGATCGTGACGCCGCGCCGGGCCGCCCGGTCGGGAGGATCAGGGATGCTGCTCATGGCTTCCGCGCTCGCTTGAGGTGCCCGAGAAGAGCTGCCAGCCCGACGCCGACAGCTCCCGTCGCGAGCACGAACCCGGCTGTGCCCTGGTCGGCAAGAGGATCAGGACCCCAGGTGCGTCCCATCGCTCCGAACCAGTTGGCCGCGATGAGGCCGTTTTGGATGATGACCCATGCGCCTAGGGCAACAGGTGTGAGGATGGCCGATGCGATGACGATCGCCCGCAGAGCCCGAGAACGCGCCCGCCGGGGCGAGACCACTGAGTGCATCAGGATGCTGCCCGCGGCGAGCAGCGCCACGGTACGGAGTTCGTGGGCGAGAGGGTCGACCAGTGTCCACCGGAGAATCCCGGTTGCACTCGCCGCCCACAGCACCATCGCGAACAGGACGGCTGCGACGACGGGATGGGTGAGAAGTGTCATCGGCCGCGACCGGGCGACTACCTGCATCCATTCGCGTACGCCCCTGCTCTGGTCGGTGCGGCTGTTGATCGCCGGCATCGCAAGCGCGAACGGGGCACCCAGCACGAGAAGCAACGGGACGACGGTGGCCAGCAGTGCTCGGCCGATCGCATCCACGCTGTGCAGATAGTCCGCGTACACCGCGATCGGGCCGGAGCTCACCCAGAACAACAGGAGCATCCCCGCAACCCATGAGAGCGTACGCGGGGTGGACCATGACTCGCCGCGTCGCCGGAGACGGTGGACGCCTGCGAGATAGAAGAAGATTCCGAAGCCGGCGACCAGGGTCCACAGCAAATCGATGTCCCAGCCGACGACCCAGCGCCCGATCGTGAGTTCTACCGGAAGGGGGGCTTCGGTGAGGATCTCAGCCGGCGTCGTCAGCGGGGGCGCACTGGTGTCAGCGGGCGCGGGTGTGCGCGCCAGCGCCGCAGCCGCGCCGCTGGCCAACCCCATCACCGCGAACTCGACGGCAATGAAAACCCAGAATGCGCCCCTCTCTCCCACGCCACGATGGATGAATCTCCGTCGGTGAGCGATCCCCAGCCCTCCAAGTGCGGCAAGAGCCAGGACCTTGAGCGCGAGCACGGCACCGTACGCGCTGATCAGGTCCCCCCAACCCGTGATCGAGGTGAGCGCCCGCGCGATGCCGGACACGAACACGACGATGAACGCGACCAGCGCGAGCGTCGAGTACCTTTCGACGACGACCCGCATCCGGGTCTCCTGCAGCCACGGACGCAGGAAGATCAGAGTCACGAGTCCGCCAAGCCACACGGCGGCGCCGATGATGTGCAAGACGAGTGCCATGACTGCGGAGTCATGGTTCGCGAGGCTGCCCGAGTGGCCCTGTGTGGCCATCGGAACCAGGCACATCAGGGACAACGCACCGACAAGCGCCGCAGCGCCCCAGCCACGGAACGCGTATGCGAGCACCGTGATCGTTGCGGCGGCCACCGTGGTGATCAACCACACGCGCCCGAGCTCAGTCTCCAGCAGGAACCGCCCCAACTGCTGACCGAACTCCGCCCCCAACGACACCTGCGGGTTGAACGATGACAGAAAGGTGAGGAACGCGGTGGTTCCGCTACTGACCGTGAGGATAGCCGCTCCGGCCGATGCCAGGTCGAGGGCCGCATCGTACTCCTTCTTTCCTGCACGAAGCGCGAAAAGTGCGAGCACGGCAGAACCGGCCATGACCGCGGCGGACAGGTTCACGAAGAGCTTTGCGGCCGGTAGCCCCCAGCGAACCAGAGCACCTGGATCGCTAGTCATCCGAGGGGCCGCACCGCCTCCGATGATCAAGCCGACAACGAGGGTGAGCATGCCGGCGGCGACCAGGATGGCGGGACCTGCCACCCGCAGGGGCTGCGCATTCACGACAGGCCTTTCGTGACCTCGGACTGCGGCTGCGGGGCTGAGGTCGCGTTCGTATCAGTGTCGGGAGCTGTGCACGCGCCGGACTTGGGCAGCTTCTGCACGGCTGGGGCAAGGGCGTCCAGAACGTTGTCCGCCGAGAGACGAGTGGTATCGACGTACACCTGTGCGGCTGGTTCCCTTCCGTACGTGGTTATGCGCAGGTTTGGGGAGTCCGAGTCGTCGACGATCCAGTCGACCGCACCGATGGTGACGCACTGCAACGTGGTGGGCGCGGGCGGTTCGAGTCCGCAGGTGAAGACGACGGCCGTGGGATCGCCCCACGCGGCCGTAGCTTGCGCGTCCGTAGTTCGGCTCGGAAGATCTCCGATGACATCAGGCAGGCGGACTGTCACGTCCGCACACTCGGGAACGTTGGCATCATCCGCTGGCTGCAAGTCGACGGTCGGCGCGCACCCGACCATAAGCAGGAGAACGCCAACGACGCCGGCGAACATCGCAGTGAGTCGCGGTGAACGCGTGCGTAGGGGCGCAGCGATCCTGGTCGCGGGCTGGGCATCAGGACGGGACATCGAAGTTCTCCAAGTGTGTCATCGGCGCGGCAACGAAACTCTCGTGGGATGCCTGCGAGAGATTCTTGAGCAGTTCAGAAAATCAGGTCCTGGACAGCGCTAGTTGAGCCAGTGACAAACGGAGAACCCGAGACCGTTGGAGGCGACGGGGGAACGGCGCGAGGGTAACCGACCAGAGGTGGGAGTCGAGCGCTCGTCGTTCGGGTTGTGCGCGTCGCGTCCCGATACACCAGACGATGGCGAGCCCCAGCAAGGCGCCGACGAGGCAAAGCACAGAACCGCTGAGGGGCTCTCCCGCGTCGCCGGGCTCCCATGTGCCGACATGTGTCACATGGGCCTCAGGATCGGCCAGTGTCCCAGCCAGCTTCGCGACAGCCGTGGGGTTGCCGGCGCCACTGAGCTCTCCATGGACAGTGGATGCAATTCCGAACGAAAGGAGGACACTCACCGAGAGAGTGATAACGAGCCTCATTATCACTCGGTTCCGGCTCCGGGGCATGTGCTGCCAGGAAGGGAGTTTCGGGACCATTCCCACCAGACTATCTGTGCGAGACTCTTGAAACGGGCGCTACGGGCCTAAGAGCAAGAGGCACGACGAATCCCAATCGAGGGCATGTCTCGAATGCTCACCTGTGATGGATGGATCGATGATGTCGTTTGCCCAGCCTGAGACGAAATCGAACATTGTCGGATGATTCGCTCCCTGTTGGACAGCATCCGACGAGAAGCCCGTGCGCAGTAGTTCGTGAGTTCGAGATCGATCGTCGAAGACGGCAACCGGGGAACCCTTGCGCCCTTCCGCCTCAGCCGTGTGGGTACGCCTCGCCGATCGCGTCCGCTGCGTAGAGAGCATCTCGGTCGCCATGGATGAGCTCGGCGACGTTCAGCTTCGAGCGGTTGTTCGCGAACGACCCCGAGCCCGCCGCGTAGCCGGTTCGCTCCGCGAGCTCGTCGACGCTCAGCGGGTCGGGGAACACCTTGAGTAGCGCGCCCAGCATCGCCGTCTGAGCCTTCGGAAGGCGACTCAACCACCAGTCGACCAGGTCGCGTCCTGTCGGCAACGGCTCATAGCCGCCGTTCGCCTCGAGAGCGTCGTGACCAGCGGATGTGATGCTGATCGCTTGCCCGCCGCCTTCGATGTACCCGCGCGTGCGCAGCCCGGACAGGCTGTTCGCGAACGATCCGGACTTGTGCGCATAGCCAGTGAAGAGCCCGATTTGACGCTGGGAGAGCGTGCCGTGCGTGGCCAGAGCGCTGGCGATAGCCTTCTGCATCTTCGTGAGCTTCTGATCGTCGCCGGCGGGTGGCGTAGGCGACGCCTTGGAGGTTGTCTGCCGGAGCGGAACCGGTGAGGTCCGCTTGTGCGCGGCAGGCGTCCGTCGAGTGACGACTCGCGCGGCGACGGCCTCACCGCGCGATGGAGTCGGTGCGGAGTCGATGGCCGATCGGAGGCGCTGAACCAGCGCCTCACCCGAGGTCATCATGTCCTTCAGCTCTCGGATGAGTCCGCCCGACTCGTTCACCACCAGGTGCTCGAACCGAGAGATCATCGCCTCGAAGTCCCTCCGGTCGGCGTCGGTGATCACCGGCACGGGGATCTCGACGGGGACCTGCTCCGGAGCGGCGACTGCGGACTTCGCGGTGAGCTGCCGCTGCAGTTCCGTGATCTGTCGACGCAACGCCTTCGGATCGTCCGCCTTCGCCCGCTCGATCGTCGCTGCCATCTCCGTTTCGATGGCCCGCAGGTCGATGTCAGCGAGGGTCGCCGGAGGCCGCGGCGATTCACCCACCTTCGGTGTCGTTCCGGCATCGTAGGTACGACGCTCCCGGAACCGGAACTTCACCGGCTCCCCACGCTCGGGCTGCCACAACCAGCACTCGCCTGTCGCGAGCGAGGGGAGGCTGTCGATGATCGTGGACGACTCGCTGTGCGTCTCGATCCACGCCCGGACGGCTGCCCGGTCCTGCGGAGAGACGGTGCGCAGCATGAATAGGTTGTCGACCTGGGTGAGCACGTTCTTGTTCAGGGATGCGCTGCGCTGTGACAGCATCGTGACGCCGATGCCTTTGAACCGTCCGAGCTTCACGAGGCGCTCGAAAGCGCCGACCATCGGTGCGTCGCCCGCATCGACGCGCTGCGGGATGACCTCGTGCGCTTCCTCGATGAGCAGATGCATCGGTTCGCGTTCGGGGCGCCGGTACAGGCGTCCGACGAAGGTGGTCAGGAACTTCCGACGCTCGGCGGTCGAGAACTCTGAGACGTCGAGCACCGCGCTCAGGTTCTTGCCGCGCAGCAGATCAGCGAGATACTCGCCGCTGTCCGGCTCCATCGGCAGGTCACCGTGGAGGCCGCCGAACACCGGGACGGGGAGGCCGCCCCCGGGAGTCCCGTCGGCGCCGGATCGGACGCCCCAGTGATCGCCTTTCGGGTCGATCGAGACGGCAGGCACGCCGACGCCGTAGATCTCCTCGAAGAGGACGATCCCGGCGGTCGTCTTCCCGGATCCCTTCTTCCCGAGGAGCGCATTCGATTCCGTCACGAGGTCGAGGGGGAGCTGCACTCCGCCCAGGTCGAGCGCCCGTGACGTCCGGGCATCGTTCCTGCGCTGCTTCGCGCGGTTCTGAGTCATCGGTCTCCCCTTCGTGGAGCGAGAGTGGGATCCGCGGGCATCATCCCACGGCGGTACATCGGGGGCGCGGGCGGCGTATGCGTGACGCTGGTCGGCGAGGCACACCAGATGGCCAGGAGCGCGTCGGGAAGACCCGCGGAGTAGAAGCCGCCGTAGAAGGTGCGATCGGAGATCACGAATCCTCGATCCTCGAGCTCTGCCCGGTGGATCACCGTCTTGTGGTCGTCATCCATGCCGAGCACGTCGGTGGTCTCCGGATTCGGGACGCTGACGATGACTGCCGGTGCCGTTCGCTGCAGCTCGTCGACGAGTCGCCACGGATCACGCAAATGCTCGATGATCTCCAGCGCGACGGCAAAGTCCACGGAACGCGGCGAGGTCCAGGTCTCCAGGTCTGTTCCGTCGACGCCGAAGTCGACGGGGATGTACCGCCCTCGCCACCGGCCGTCCGTGCGCAGCACCGCATCAAGCTCCGTCCAGCCAGCCCCGATATCGAGGACGGTCTGATTGTGGTTGAGGCCGAGCTCCTGCATGGCGTCGAGCGCAGCGCGATACCGCTCCGCACGCCACTCGAATCGACCTGTCCGCTCAGCCATGTACGAGTCAGCGAGAGCGATGCGGACATCCCGGCTGTCGTCGCGGAAGTGACGGCGCCGAGTCGTGCGGCGCAGCGACGCCTGCTCGGCTGCAACGGGAACGAGAGATGTCATGCCCGCCACATACCCGGTGCCTCCCGTTCGGGGAAGGACCGGGTATGTGGCGGGCATGAAGTTCACAATCGGATTCCTCGCCGGCGGCGCCATCGTCGCTGCCTGGCTGAGGTGGTGGCGGCCCCTCGCCATCGCCTGGTGGGCGCAAGGGCACTGAGGCCGCGTGCGTACTCGTCGACGACCGCCGTCGGCGAATGCGGATATCATCGTGGGCGCCAGAGGGGAGGCGTGCATGAACACGAACGGCAAGCCCGTGACCATCGCTGACCGTCACGCTGCTGAGGCCTTGGCGGAGCAGATTCTTGACCCACGCCGGCTCTTCCCTCTCGTTGTCGTGACAACGCCAGCGGGACGCACCGATCCGTACGTGCCGGCCGCCGAGCTCATCGACGCCATCAGCCACCGGGCCGACGTGGTCGCCGTCACTCAGCAGGCGTCGAACTGGCTCTCCACACGGCTCGAGGAACTCGGACGGTCAGACCTGAACGTGTACGGGGGAGCGACCCGCCTGTACCCGACAGGACCGCTGGATGCAGACTTGGCCCCGATCTTCACCGCCCGCACGGAGGCCGATGGCATTCGGGTCGTCGCCAACGTCTCGAACCGAGTCGGTGGCACTTTCACCACCTCGACTCCGGAGCCCGAAGCGGTGCCCGCACCCACGCCGCAACTCACGGAGAACGACGCGGAGATAGCCCGGCTGAGACTGCAGGTGGAAGGCCTTGCGATGGAGCTCACCGCGGCGCGCCAGCAGATCGAAGGACTCAGCAAGGAGCTGAGCGCGGCCCGGCAGCTCGCCTCGAAGACCCGAAAGCAGCAGCGCACCGCGGATCTCCCGATGAGGCTCGGCCGCTACTTCATCGACACGTGCGAGGACATGCACTACCGAATCACCACCACGTGGGCAGAGCAGATCCCCGCAGAGCAGAAGGTCGAGCTTCCCCTCGCGCCGTTCACCTTCGCGGGGACCTTCGCGGCATCTGTCGAAGAGGTCGCGGGCACTGATCCGGCGCTGCGCGACAAGATCGCACGGGCTTGTGTGCGAGTGCTGACTCGGCAAGATCGAGACGCACACCGACTGGGGCCGGAGCGCGAGGATGGTGCCTCCGCGTGGCGTTCGTACGTCGAGCAGAAGGCCGCGTCGGCGCGGCGCCTTCACTACTGGGCGATGCCCGGCGGGGCAATCGAACTTGCCCGCGTGGTCCTCCACGACGACTACCGAATCTGAGTCTCGGGGTGCCGGGGCAGGCGCGGCCGCACTCACCTTTTACTCACCGAAAACCCCCTCAACCCACGCGAAATAACCCGAATCATGTCGATCCAACACGAAACAACGCGTATCGTTGGCTGAGGTCAACTCACGCGTTCCGCTCCATGAAACCAGGGGCTGATCGGGAGTTTTCTGGTCACTATTCGTTCAGGATGCGGCGCTGTCCGGCGGGGCCGGAGCATGCGGTACAGTAACGGCAGGTTCTTGGTTCGAGTCCAAGCCGGGGAGCCAACAAAGGCCCGGACTTCATCTGAAGTCCGGGCCTTTCCCTTTGCCCCCTTCGACAGGCTCAGGGACCTTCGACGGGCTCAGGACCCTTCGCCAGGCTCAGGGACCCAGCGAGAAGTCCAGCGAGGGTTCGTCGTCGACCGACAGTGAGAGCACAGCGGTCTCGATAGCGGGGTTCTCTTCGAGGTCCTGCTCGATCGCGCGCAACCGTCGGGCGACGTTGTGCTCGGTGGCGTCGCCTGCGAGGTCGACCTCTGCCACGAGGAACAGCCGATTCGGCCCGATGTACTCGAAATGGAGGTAGGTGACCCGTTCGATCTCGGGTCGGGCGAGCAGGGCGCGCCCCGCGCGGGCGCGGATCTCGGGCGAGGCGTTCGCGCCCACGAGGAAGACGATATTGCGTCGCATGAGCATCACCGCGACGATGCCGAGCAGGATGCCGACCAGGATCGACCCCACGGCATCCCAGACGGCTTGTCCCGTGACCTGGTGCAGCGCGATCGAGCCGGCCGCGATCACGAGACCGATGAGGGCGGCGCCATCCTCGAAGAACACCGCCCGGAGGGTGGTGTCGCTGGTGTCGAGAACGTAGTCCCAGGTGTGCGTACCCCGCTCATGTGCGGCAGCACGCGAACGCACCAGCGCCTGGGTGAAGGACACGCCTTCCAGCACGAAGGCGATGCCAAGTACGGCGTAGGCGACGACCGGGTCTTCGACCGGCTCAGCGGCGGTCAGCTGCTGAACACCGTGCATGATCGAGACCACCGAGCCTGCGGCGAAGATGCCGAACGCGGCGACCAACGACCAGACGAACGCCGCGCGACCATAGCCGAGCGGGTGCCGAGCGTCTTTCATCCGGGCGCCGCGGCGGTCGGCGATGAGCAGGAAGACCTCGTTGCCGGCATCCGCCCACGAGTGCACGGCCTCGGCGACCATCGACGCTGACGATGTGAGAACCGCGGCGACCGTCTTCGCAGTCGCGATGAGGATGTTGACGAGGAAGGCGATGAGTACCGTCACGCCGCCCACCGTACTCTGGGTCGCGAGCGCGCAGAAGGCGCCACGACCCAGAGCGCGCGTGTTACTTCTTGCTGCCCTTCAAGGTGCCCGTGGTGGGCCCCGCCGGGTCGGTGACGATGCACTGGATCAGACGGTCGTCCATCTCGTTCCAGGTCTGCTCGGTCGGGCTGAGGTACCAGACGTCGAGCGTCGAGTCATCCCACGCGACTCCGACGAAGTCGGTGAAGCTCTGGCCGTAGCAGACCTCGCCCGCGACCTCGATCGCGGCCTCGTCGTACTCGCCGTCTGCCATCTTGGATTCGAAGAAGACCTCTTCGTCGTGTGGCTCATCGCACGGCACGACCTCGGCCTGCATGATCTCGCCGGTCGTATCGTCGGCCATCTTGCAGTCGCCCAGCTTCAGGCTGAAGATGTCGATGTTGTCCTGCTCCTGGACGTTACCCTGCTCGTCACGGTTGGCGTCGTTGCCGCCGGTGAGTCCCTGAATGAAGCTGCACCCCGACAGTGACACGGTCAGAGCGAGTGCGGCGCCGCTGATCGCGAGCGTGCGTCGAGTACGAATGGTTATTGCGCTGTGTTCCCCTCACATGCCTGGCGGACGGCTTCCGCCACCCGAACCGTACAGAGAGCGGGACTCTCCAAGCAAGTCTGACCTTCAACCTTCGAGGTCGTCGACTCCGGGCATCCAGCTGGTGCTCGTGCGTCCCCACCCGCGCTTGCGTGCGATCTTCTGCGCGGTCTTCCAATCGGAGTCCGACAGGCGATCGACGTACAGGATGCCGTCGAGGTGATCGAACTCGTGCTGCATGATGCGGGCGCGCCAGCCGTCGACCTCGATGCGCACCGGGGCGCCCTCGAGATCGGTGCCCGTCACGAACACCCGCTCGGAGCGCCGCAGCGGGAACCGTTCGCCCGGGAAGGACAGGCATCCTTCCGACTCGAGGTCGGGATCGGGCGAGCCTGGTTCGAGCGGCGCCATCCACAGCACCGGGTTGATGATCTCGCCGCGCCAGGGCTGCTCGTCGTCGTCGACGTAGGAGTACACGTAGATGCGCAGCGCCACACCCACCTGGGGGGCGGCGAGACCCACGCCGGGGGCGACGTCCATGGTCTCGTACATGTCAGCGACGAGGGTGCGGATCTCGTCGGTGACCTCGGTCACCTCATTCGCCGGTGCGTGAAGAACAGGGTCGCCCATGATGCGGATCGGAAGAACAGCCACGCCATCAGCCTAGTCTGCGGGGCTCGCGCGGCCCGTCCGGGTAGGGTCGTACTGTGCATCTTCAGGTGGGGGACATGTCCGACGTGACTGAGCAGCTGCTCGGCGTGTTCGCCAACCCTGGCCTGCTCCTGGGCATCCCCCTGGCCCTCGCCGGCGCCGTGTTCATGTCGCTGGGCGCGCAGTACCAGCACCGCGGTGTCGAGAAGGTCGAGAAGCTCACCGGTACCGAGGGGACGACCGGCCTCAATGGCGCGCAATTGCGGGGGCTGCTGACTCGCCCGTCCTGGGTCATCGGAACCCTCATGCTCGGCTTCGCGATCGTCTGCCAGCTCAGCGCCCTCGCGGTCGCACCGCTCATCGTCGTGCAGCCGCTCGGTGCGGTGGCGCTGGTGATCACCACGCTGCTGAACGCGCGTGTCTCCGGCCACACACCGACGAAGAAGTCGGTCACCTCGATTTTCGCCTGCGTCGGCGGCATTTTCCTGTTCGTCGCACTGGCCGCCCTGTACGCCACCGAGCGTCCGATCAGCGACACCGACCTGTTCGTCATCCTCACGGTGCTGCTCGTGGTCATCATCGTGCTCGGCGCGTTCTGGCTGATCCTGCGGCACCGCATGCGGGCGCTGTTCTACGTGACCGGCGCCGGCATCCTCTACGGCTTTGTCGCGACGCTCGCGAAGGCGGCGATCAAGCGCATCCAGGATCAGAACTTCGACTGGCTCACCCTCGTCTGCGTCATCGCGCTTGTCGCGGCAGCCGCCGTGGGTGCCTACTTCGTGCAGACGGCCTACAGCTCCGGCCCGCCCGACCTCGTCATCGCCGGGCTCACGGTCGTCGATCCGATCGTCGCCGTGCTCATCGGTGCGCTCGTACTTGGCGAGGCATCGGCCGCACCGACCTGGGTGCTCATCATGTTCACGGTCGCCGGCGCGATCGCGATCTGGGGGGTCTTCGGCCTGGCCCGCTACCACCCGCAGATCCTCAGCGAGAGTCAGGAACTCGGCATCCGCCGCGGCAGCACGCCGGATGAGGCCACTACGGGTTCGGCGGGGGAGCGCCCGCAGGACGACCGCCACGGCGGCACGCCGGAGGATCCGACGCGGCACTGACCGCGGCCCGGAGCGGCCCGCACAGGCGAGCCGGCTCCGCGCTCAGTAGTCGCGGTCGATGAGCTCGGGGGCCACCTGCTCGGCGGCAGCCTCATCGACGAAGAAGACCGTGCGCTTGCGGCCCTTCGCACCGGCCGCGGGAACGCTGGCATAGCTCGCGCCCGCGAGGGCGAGACCCAGAGCGGATGCCTTGTCGGCACCGGTCATCACCAGCCACACGCGCTTGGACGAGTTGATCACCGGGCGGGTCAGCGTGACCCGCTCGGACGGCGGCTTGGGGGAGTTGTGCACCGGGAGCGCGGCAGCATCCGTCACTGTCACTTCGACGCGGTCGGGGAACAGCGACGCGATGTGCCCGTCCGGGCCGACCCCGAGGAAGCAGACCGCGAACGAGGGCCAGGGCTGGTCGTCATCGCCGAACCGCGCCAGGTCCGCCGCGTAGCCGGCGGCGGCCTCTTCGAGAGAGACGCCGCTGGAGGGCGTGGCGACCTCGTGGATGTTCTCGGACGGGATGTCGATGTGGTCCAGCAGTGCCTGCCGCGACTGTCGCGAGTTGCGGTCGAGGTCGTCGAGCTCGACGAAGCGCTCGTCGCCCCACCAGAAGTGCACCTTCGACCAGTCGATCTTCTTGGCCCGAGGATGCTCCGCGACGGCGGCCAGCACGGCCCCGCCCATCGATCCGCCGGTCAGCGCGACATGCGCGATGCGTCCATTGCGCGTGCGGGCTCGCACGCGGGTGAGGAATCGGTCGGCCACCCGTTCGGCCAGCGCAGCCGGTGTCGGCTCCACCACGACGGTCTTGACAGCCCCCTGGATTCCGGTCATAACGATCACGCGTCCCTCTCTGGTGGCCCCAGCTGCTCCCACCCGGTAGTGATCACCCGACCGTACAGCACATCGGCGTCGAGCCGACGCAGCTCCTCCGCGAGGCATTCGCGTAGCGTCCGGCGGGGCAGGTGCAGCTCATGGTCGGGCTGGTCCGGCTGCGTGAGGATGGCGACGCCGGGCGCGGGGCGCTCGAGCAGAATGTCGCCGCTGGCGCGTGTCAGACGTACCGACTTGATGCCCTCCTGCCAGTGCTCCGGGTCTTCGTACGACCACCGGACCGGCACGTCCAAGGCCAGTTGCAGCCAGGCGGCGAGCAGGGCCGTCGAGGGAGAGGCGGCGGCGCCACGCACCTCGACGCCAGTCACGGTCTCGTACGGCGGCTGATCCAACACGGCGGCGAGCTGCTCGCGCCAGTGCGTGAGACGCGTCCACGCCAGATCGGTGTCGCCGGGGGCATGCGTGCGGCCGAGCAGAGCGAGACGATCCCGCACATCGGGCGAGGTCGCCGCATCCGTGATGCGGCGCTGCGCAATACGGCCGAGCGGAGACGCGGCGGCGTCCAGAGGGGCCTCCTCTGGCCACCAGGCCACGACGGGCGCGTCGGGGAGCAGCAGGCCGGTCACGAGGCTCTCAGCGTTGCTCGCGGCTGCGCCATAGGCGTGCAGCACGATCACCTCGCTCGCGCCGGCGTCGCCGCCGACGCGGATCTGGGCATCCAGGTGCGGCTCGCCCTCGCTGGTGGTGAGCACGATCACGCGCATGGGGTGCTCGCGGGAGGCGTCGTTGGCGGCGTCGATGGCCGACTCCGCCACGCCGTTGCGAGCGGCGATGATGAGGGTCAGCACGCGTCCGAGAGCGACGGCGCCGCCCTCTTCGCGAACCTTGACCAGCTGCTTGGCGACCTGGCTGACGGTGGTGTCGGGAAGATCGATGATCACGGGCGTCTCCAGACTCGTCCGTCGCGGGCAAGGAGGGCGTCGGCGGATGCCGGCCCCCAGGAACCGGGTGCGTACTGCTCCAGCGGACCGCCCTCGGCCGCCCAGAACCGCTCGACCGGGTCGAGGATCTTCCACGAGAGCTCTACCTCTTCGTGGCGGGGGAACAGCGGCGGGTCGCCCAGCAGCACATCCAGGATCAGGCGCTCGTAGGCCTCAGGGCTCGCCTCGGTGAAGGCATGGCCGTACCCGAAGTCCATGGTCACGTCGCGCACGTTGGTGCCTGAACCCGGAACCTTCGAACCGAAGCGGATCGTCACGCCTTCGTCCGGCTGCACGCGGATGACGAGCGCGTTCTGGCCCAGCTCGGATGTCTGTGCGCGACCGAACAGGTGCTCGGGCGCACGCTTGAACACGACCGCGATCTCCGTCACGCGGCGGCCGAGGCGCTTGCCGGTGCGCAGGTAGAACGGCACGCCCGCCCAGCGGCGCGTGTCGATCTCGAGCTTGACGGCGGCGTAGGTCTCGGTCGTCGAGTCGGGGTTCATGCCCTCTTCATCGAGGAATCCAGTGACCTTCTCGCCACCCTGCCAGCCACCCGCATACTGTCCGCGCGCCGTCGCCAGCGAGAGGTCCTCGGGCAGACGCACCGCCTCGAGCACCTTCTCCTTCTCGGAGCGCAGGTGGTCGGCCGACATGCTGATCGGCTCCTCCATGGCGGTGAGCGCGAGCAGCTGCAGCAGGTGATTCTGGATGACGTCGCGTGCGGCACCGATCCCGTCGTAGTAGCCGGCCCGGCCTCCCACGCCGATGTCCTCGGCCATGGTGATCTGCACGTGGTCGACGTAGTTGCGGTTCCACAGCGGCTCGTACAGCTCGTTGGCGAAGCGCAGCGCAAGGATGTTCTGCACCGTCTCCTTGCCGAGGTAGTGGTCGATGCGGAAGATCGAGTCGGCCGGGAAGGCGACCTCGAGCGCCTTGTTCAATGCACGCGCGGTCTCGAGGTCGCTGCCGAACGGCTTCTCGATCACGACGCGACGCCAGTGCGAGTCGTCATCAGCGTCGTCGCCGACCAGTCCCGACTCCTTGAGGTTCTTCGCCACGACGGGGAAGTCCTTCGGAGGAATCGAGAGGTAGAAGGCGTGGTTGCCCATCGTGCCGCGTTCGGCGTCGAGCTTCTCGACGGTCTCTTTCAGACGCTGGAACGAGTCCGGATCGTCGAAGGTGCCCTGGACGAACCGGATGCCCTGCAGGAGCTGCTGCCAGGTCTCCTCGCGGAACGGCGTGCGCGCGTGCTGCTTGACAGCCTCGTACACGACCTGCGCGAAGTCCTGATCCTCCCACTCGCGCCGGGCGAAGCCCACCAGCGCGAAGCCGGGCGGCAGCAGACCGCGGTTGGCCAGGTCGTACACGGCGGGCATGAGCTTCTTGCGGGACAGGTCGCCCGTGACGCCGAAGATGACCAGCGCGCTGGGGCCGGCGATCCGGTTCAGCCGACGGTCATCGGGGTCACGAAGCGGGTTGTGCCCGCGTGAGATCGGAGCAGTCATCAGAGGGGGATATCTCCTGTTTTCCTGACGGAAGGGTTACTGGGCGGCCTCGAAGAGGGCCAGCACGTCGTCTGCGGAGTCGTTGATCGTGAGCGAGACGACCGGGGCGCCGTGGGCAGCGAGCACAGCCGCGTCGCCGGCTGCCTGCGCCTCGATGAGACGTCCGAAGGTGAACGGGCGTCCGGGAATCTCGAGGTCGACGTCCGTGCGCTCCAGGATCTGCAGGAAGACGCCCTGGCGGGGGCCACCCTTGTGATACTGACCCGTGGAGTGCAGGAAGCGCGGTCCCCACCCGAACGTGGTGGGGCGACCGGAGTCGGCGGCGACCATCTCACGCAGCCCCTGCAACTGGGGCATGTCGAGACGGTTCACGTAGGCCTGAACCGAGACGTAGCCGTCCGGGCCGAGGCGCGACCACAGGGCGTCGAGGGTGCCCTCGATGGTGCCGGATGCGGCGAGAGCGGGGTCGGAGACCCGCACCTCGATGTCGCCCTGCACGAAGGCGGGCGCGGTCACCTCCGGCTGCGCGTCGAGCAGGCCGCGTGCAGCCTCCTTGGCCGATTCGACATCGGGCTGATCGAAGGGGTTCAGATCGAGCAGGTGCCCGGCCACCGCGGTCGCATACTCCCAGAGCAGGAACTGCGCGCCCAGCGTGCCCGAGACGAGGATCTCGCCCTCGTGGCGTTCACGCAGGTGGAACTCGTCGGCATCGTCGACGAGACGCACGATCTGCAGGTCGGCGGGGCGCGAGTCCAGTTCCGGCGAGACCGGCAGCAGGACGATGGGCAGGATGCCGGTGCCGCCCTTGCCGGTGGATTCGGCGATCAGCTGCTCGATCCAGTCGGGAAGCCCCTCGATGTGAGTGCCGTCGCTGACGAGTCCGAGCTTGTCGCGGCGCGGCGGCAGGCCCGTGATGGCGGCGCCCAGACGCAGGGCGGGGTTTTCGGCAGAATCGACGGCGAACTGCAGCACGGAGGCCTCCGCCTCGTCGAGCAGCTCGGCGATGTCAGCGCCGGCGAGACCGCTCGGCACGAGACCGAAGGCGGTCAGCGCGGAGTAGCGTCCACCCACGTTCGGGTCGGCGTTGAAGACCCGGTAGCCGGCTTCGCGGGAGGCCACGTCCAGCGGCGAGCCGGGATCGGTGACGACGACGATGCGCTCGGCCGGGTCGATGCCGAGGTCGCTGAACGCGACCTCGAAGGCACGCCGCTGCGAGTCGGTCTCAAGCGTCGACCCCGACTTCGAGGAGACGACCAACACCGTGCGCTCCAGGCCGCCGTCGAGCGCGGCGAGTACCTGGGCGGGCGCCGTCGAGTCGAGGATGGTCAGGGGCACCCCGGCCGTGGCCGTGATGACCTCGGGGGCCAGCGACGATCCGCCCATGCCCGCGAGCACGACACGGTCCACGCCGCCGGCGCGCAGCTGGTCACGCAGCGCGACGATCTCGGCCACCAACGGGCGCGAGTTCGCCACAGCTTCGACCCAGCCCAGGCGGACCGAGGCCTCGGCCTCAGCGTCCGGACCCCACAGGGTGGGGTCGCCAGCGGTGATCCGGGAGGCGATGAGGCCCGCGACCAGGCCGGGCACCAGTTCGTCGACGGCGCGCTTGGGTTCGCCGGAGACGTGAACCGCGACGGTCATCGTGCCGCTGCCAGGCCTTCTGCGACCTGGGCGAGCAGGTCGTGCCAGGAGTCGATGAACTTCGCGACCCCTTCGTCTTCGAGCACCTGGGTGACGTCGGTGAAGTCGATGCCGACCTCGGCGAGCCCGGCGAAAACAGCACGCGCCTCGTCGTAGCCGCCGGTGATGGTGTCGCCGGTGACGACGCCGTGGTCGAACGTGGCCTCGAGGGTCTTCTCGGGCATCGTGTTCACGACGCCCTGCGCGACGAGCTCGGTCACGTAGAGGGTGTCGGGGAGCGCGGGGTCCTTGACACCGGTCGAGGCCCACAGCGGGCGCTGCAGGTTAGCGCCCGCGGCGAGGAGAGCCTGCGCGCGGTCAGAGGCGAAGCTCTGCTCGAAGAGCTCGTAGGCGAGGCGTGCGTTCGCCAGGCCCGCCTTGCTCTTCAGCGCCAGCGCCTCGGGGGTGCCGATGGCGGTGAGGCGCTTGTCGGTCTCGGTGTCGACGCGCGACACGAAGAAGGATGCGACGGACTCGATCGTCGACAGGTCGATCCCGGCCGCCTGAGCGGTCTCGAGGCCGGTCAGGTAAGCGTCGATGACATCGGCGTAGCGCTCCAGGCTGAAGATCAGCGTCACGTTCACGCTGATGCCTGCGCCGATCGCAGCGGCGATCGCGGGAAGACCCGCCTTGGTGGCCGGGATCTTCACGAGCAGGTTCGGGCGGTCGATCCTCGCCCACAGCTCCTTGGCCTGTGCGACGGTGCCGTCGGTGTCGTGGGCGAGATCGGGGGAGACCTCGATGGACACGCGACCGTCGACGTGACCGGTGGCCTCCCACACGGGGCGGAAGACATCGAGGGCGGCGGCGACGTCCTGCGTGGTGGCCGCGAACACGGCCTCCTCAGCGGTCGCACCGGACTGCGCCAGCTCGGCGACCTGTGCGTCGTACGACGTGTCGTTCTTGTCGGTGATCGCGTTGGCGAAGATCGTCGGGTTGGTGGTGACTCCGGTCACGTTGCGGGTCTCGATGAGGTCCTGCAGGTTGCCGGAGGAGATGCGGGTGCGGGAGAGGTCGTCGAGCCAGATGCTGACGCCGGCCTCGGCGAGCTGGGCGGTGGGGGTGCTCATGCGTTCTCCTTGATGGTCTCGCGTGCCGCCTCGACGACGGCCTCGGCGGTGATGCCGAACTTCTCGAACAGGGTCGTGTAGTCGGCGGAGGCGCCGAAGTGGTCGATGCCGACGGAGCGGCCGCGGTCGCCGACGATACCGCGCCAGCTGAGCACGGAACCCGCCTCGACCGAGACACGGGCAGTGACGGATGCCGGCAGCACGGATTCGCGGTAGTCGGCGTCCTGCTCGGCGAACCACTCCAGCGAGGGGGCCGAAACGACGCGGGCGTTGATGCCTTCGGCCGCGAGGGTCTCCCGGGCCGCGACGGCCAGCTGCACCTCGGAGCCCGTGGCGATGATGATCACGTCCGGTGTGCCGCCGGGTGCTTCGGCGAGCACGTAGGCGCCCTTGACGGCGTTGTGTGCCGACGCGAACGTGTCGCCGGATGCCCCACCGTCGCCGCGCTCGAACACGGGGATGTTCTGGCGGGTCAGCGCGATGCCGGCCGGTCCCTCGTGGCGACGCAGCAGCTCGAGCCAGGCGACCGAGGTCTCGTTCGCGTCTGCGGGGCGCACCACGGTGAAGTTCGGGATCGCGCGGAGCGTGGCGAGCTGCTCGATGGGCTGGTGGGTGGGGCCGTCCTCGCCAAGGGCGACGGAGTCGTGCGTCCAGACGAAGAGGCTGGGCACGTTCATCAGCGCGGCCAGACGCACCGGCGGGCGCATGTAGTCGCTGAAGATGAGGAACGTGCCGCCGAACGGACGGGTCGGACCGTGCAGCACGATGCCGTTGATGATCGCGCCCATGGCGTGCTCACGGATGCCGAAGTGCAGCACCCGGCCGTACGGGTTGCCCGACCATTCGTGGGTCGACCACTGGGCCGGGATGAACGAGGGCGCACCCTTGATGGTGGTCAGGTTCGATTCGGCCAGGTCGGCCGAACCGCCCCACAGCTCGGGCAGCTCGGCGGCAAGAGCGTTGATGACCTGACCGGACGCGGCACGGGTCGAGACATCCTTGCCGGCCTCGAACACCGGCAGCGCACCGGTGATGTCTGCGGGCAGCTCGTGCGCCTCCAGACGGTCCAGCAGCGCCTTACGCTCCGGGTTCGCTGCCGCCCACGCGTCGAACGACGCCTGCCAGTCGGCCCGCTCAGCCGCGGCACGATCCTTCAGCGCACGCGTGTGCTCGATGACCTCGTCGGCGACGGCGAAGTGCTGTTCGGGGTCGAAACCCAGCACCTTCTTCGTGGCGGCGAGCTCGTCGGCGCCCAGCGCCGAACCGTGGATCTTGCCGGAGTTCTGCTTGCCGGGCGAGGGCCAGCCGATGATCGTCTTCAGAATGATCAGCGACGGCTTGTCGGTCTCGCCCTTCGCGGCCTCGATCGCGGCGTACAGCTCGGCGACGTCTTCGACGTACTGGCCGGTCTTCTTCCAGTCCACGACCTGCACCTGCCAGCCGTACGACTCGTACCGCTTCGCGACGTCCTCCGTGAAGGCGACGTTCGTGTCGTCCTCGATCGAGATCTGGTTCGAGTCATAGATCGCGATGAGGTTGCCCAGCTGCTGGTGCCCCGCGAGCGACGAGGCCTCGCTGGTCACACCCTCCTGCAGGTCGCCATCGCCGGCGATGACGTAGATGAAGTGGTCGAACGGGCTCGTGCCCGCCGCGGCATCCGGGTCGAACAGTCCACGCTCGTACCGTGCGGCGTACGCGAAACCAACGGCCGAGGCCAGGCCCTGGCCCAGCGGGCCCGTCGTGATCTCCACACCCTTGGTGTGCCCGTACTCGGGGTGTCCCGGGGTCTTCGAACCCCACGTGCGCAGCGCCTTCAGGTCATCCAGCTCGAGCCCGAACCCACCCAGGTACAGCTGCACATACTGCGTCAAAGAGGAATGACCGGCAGAAAGGATGAAACGGTCCCGGCCCAGCCAGTCGGTGTCGGTCGGATCGTGGCGCAGCACGCGCTGGTACAGCAGATACGCGGCCGGAGCCAGGCTCATCGCCGTACCCGGGTGGCCGTTACCGACCTTCTCCACGGCATCCGCGGCCAGGATCCGCGCGGTGTCCACCGCTTTCCGATCGATCTCATTCCACTGCAGGTCCGACACGCTCATGCTCCTTCTGACACTGACGAAGGCGCCCGTATTCCTTGCGCGAATCCGCCTCGTCACGGAAAGGGTTTGCACGGCGCCGGGCGCTCGAGTGTTCTCAGCATAGCGGGGGCTGATTTCGGGCCGAGCCCAGATGTCACGTGGCGACGCGAAGCCCGCGCGGACGGTCGGGCGCGTCGCGTGCCATAGACTGAAATGAGGTGTCGGAGCACGTGCAGAAGGAGGCGATCGCGATCTCGACGATGTCGCAGTCCAGCGAAGTGAAGCACTCGTTCGGACAGAAGATCCGCGGCTACGTGGCCCTGACCAAGCCTCGGGTGCTTGAGCTGCTGCTCGTCTCGACGGTTCCGGTGATGTTCCTCGCCGCGAAGGGCCTGCCCAACCTGTGGCTCGTGCTGGCCACGGTGCTCGGCGGCGCGATGAGCGCGGCCTCGGCGGCGTCGTTCAACATGTACCTCGATCGAGATATCGACGTGCACATGAAGCGCACCGAGAACCGCCCGCTCGTGACTGGTGAGGTCTCTGCGCGCGGCGCCCTCATCTTCTCGTGGGTGCTCGCGATCGTCTCGACGGTCTGGCTGTGGCTGACCACGAACTGGCTGGCCGCCACGCTGTCGGCCGGCGCCATCTTCTTCTATGTGGTCATCTACACGATGATCCTCAAGCGCCGCACCGAGCAGAACATCATCTGGGGTGGCATCGCCGGATGCTTCCCCGTGCTCATCGGCTGGACCGCGGTGACCGGGTCGCTCGACTGGCCGCCGATGGTGCTCTTCCTGCTCGTCTTCCTCTGGACGCCGCCGCACTACTGGCCGCTGTCGATGAAGTACAAAGACGACTACAACGACGTCGACGTGCCGATGCTCGGAGTCACCCGCTCGGCGTCGCAGGTCGGCCTGCAGGTCATCCTCTATGCCTGGGCCACTGTGGCCTGCTCGCTGCTGCTGATCCCGATCGCCGGGATGGGACTCGTCTACACCGTGTCGGCGCTGGTCTTCGGCGGCTGGTTCATCTACGAGTCGCACCGCCTGTACAACCGTGCCGTGCACGGCACCGAGGCTCGCCCCATGCGGGTGTTCCATGCATCGATCACGTACCTGACGTTGATCTTCCTGGCCGTCGCGGTCGATCCGCTGCTGCCGTTCTGACGTCAGACGCCTGAGAAGGCGAAGAGCCGGTCGGGATCGCCCCCGACCGGCTCTCGTCGTCTCTGCTTCGGCGGCGTGTCAGCCGACCGGAAGGGCGTGGGTTCGGGCGGACTCGGCATCCTCGACGTCGGTGCTTTCGACGCTCTCGACGTCCTCGACGTCCTCGACGCTCTCAGCGCTCGCGTCGGCCTCGGCCGCCTCGTCGGCGGGCGTGGTGTCCGCAGGGGCAGCGGTTTCGTCCGAGGTGGCTGCGGGCTGCGCCTGGAGCAGGCTGACCGCGACCGTGAGCATCCCACCCAGGAGGCCGGCGCCGACGAGCACAGCGCCGACCACGACGAGCGACTGGCCGACGTAGACGTCGGCCGCGGTCGCGGTGCCGTCGAGCAGGCCGGTGTTCATGCTGCCCAGCTGACCGATGATGAGCGATCCGCCGAGGGCGAGGGAGAGGACGGAGACGAAGGCAAGGAACCAGAAGCCGATGCGGCGGGAGAGGGAAACGTTCATGACGCCTACTGTGACGGGCGCAATGAGGAGAATCTGATGCGCGGCCTATGGATTGGCCGAGCCGTGCTCAGGCTGCGGCGTCGCGCGCGTCACTCGTCGACTGGGCGTACGGCGACGCGACGGGCCGCTTCAGGCGCAGCACGACCACCGTGTAGGCCGCAGCGGCGAGTGAGGCGAGCACCATGTGGATGCCCACCAGCACCGGCGGCAGTCCCTCTCGGGCTTGCCAGACACCGACAGCCACCTGCACGATGACCACCAGCGCGAGGGCCAGCAGCCAGCGGCGCGGCTCGAGCCGCAGCACCCACGCCGCCACCGCGAGCACCGCCACCAGGGTGGCCAGCACGTACCCCGGCCACGAGTGCACGTGCGCCATGATCGTGGCGTCGAAGCCGTCGCGCAGCACGTTGGCGTCACCGGAGTGCGGCCCGGAGCCCGTGGTGAGCACACCGGCCACGATCGTCATGGCCAGTGCAAGCCCGGTCACATGCGTGAGGATCGCGAACCACCGCGGGACGACACGTTCGCGCGGCCCCGGCACGGTGTGCATCCGCACGAGGAATGCCGCCGTCACGCAGACCAGCAGCAGCGATGCGGTGTAGTGGAACCCGACGATGAACGGGTTCAGTCCGGTGAGCACGGTGATGCCGCCGACAAACGCCTGCGCGATCACGCCGACCAGGGTGATCCATGCCAGAGCCGGCAGATCTTTGCGGCCAGGTAGGGAGCGCACGGACTGCACTCCAGCGAAGATCACGCACAGCAGCAGCACGGCGGAGAAGAATACGAACGCGGGCAGCCCTGCGATCGATGCGATGCCGAACGCGACGGCGCCGGCGACGATACCCGCGAGAGCGAACCACAGAGCCTGGGTGACAGAGCGGCGGCCACCGACCGCGTGCAGCGTGAACAGCAGCACGGCGATCGCGAGCAGGCCGACGAGCCCCGTCATGGTGCGGTTGCCGAACTCGATCACGCCGTGGATGCCCTGATCGGCGAAGATCGGCACCAGCGATTCGGGGGTGCACAGCGGCCACTCCGAGCAGCCCAGTCCTGAGCCGGTCAGTCGCACGGCGCCACCGGTGCCGATGATGATCACCTCGGCGAGGAACGACAACCAGGCCAACACGCGGATGCGACGATCGATGCTCGTCGGCATCCAGCCCCAAGACCGTGACGCCGTGCTGGCGTCCGCGGTGGGGTGGGAGGTGGTGGTCGTCTCGGGCATGGGGCCTCCGGGCCGCGACGGACGAGGCGGGGCGGGCCCGTCTGTCAGGCGGAACCTGTAGAATCGGATTGTTGCGATGTGCGCTGACCGCGCAGGAGCATCGTGAACAGTTTAGGCGCGATGAGAGCGCCGAAGTTGAGGGCCCACCAACGGCACCCCTTTCCCGCAGACTCGACGGGGATCAGGTGTGTCGGGGCGGATGACACCGTTGAGGCCTGTGAGGAGAGTGTGATGTCGGATGTGCTGATCGACCGCCCGGAGCTCGAAGGGCTGGGGGTGTACGAGTTCGGCTGGCACGACCCCGATGCCGCCGGAGCAAGCGCGAAGCGCGGTCTCTCTGAAGCCGTCGTGCGCGACATCTCTGCGCTCAAGAGTGAGCCGGAGTGGATGCTGAAGACCCGTCTGAAGGGTCTGTCGCTGTTCGGCCGTAAGCCGATGCCCACCTGGGGCGCCGACCTCAGTGAGATCGACTTCGACAACATCAAGTACTTCGTGCGCTCGACGGAGAAGCAGGCGCAGTCCTGGGAGGACCTGCCCGCTGACATCCGTGAGACGTATGAGCGCCTCGGCATTCCCGAGGCCGAGCGTCAGCGGCTCGTCGCCGGCGTCGCCGCGCAGTACGAGTCCGAGGTCGTCTACCACCAGATCCGTGAGGACCTGGAGGAGCAGGGTGTCATCTTCATGGACACCGACACGGCGCTGCGCGAGCACCCCGAGTTCTTCGAGGAGTACTTCGGCACCGTCATCCCGGCTGGCGACAACAAGTTCGCCGCGTTGAACACGGCCGTGTGGTCGGGTGGATCGTTCGTGTACGTGCCCAAGGGCGTGCACGTCGAGATCCCGCTGCAGGCGTACTTCCGGATCAACACCGAGAACATGGGCCAGTTCGAGCGCACGCTGATCATCGCCGATGAGGGCAGCTACGTGCACTACATCGAGGGCTGCACGGCGCCGATCTACAAGAGCGACTCGCTGCACTCGGCCGTCGTCGAGATCATCGTGAAGAAGAACGCCCGCGTGCGGTACACGACGATCCAGAACTGGTCGAACAACGTCTACAACCTGGTCACCAAGCGTGCCGTCGCGCACGAGGGCGCGACCATGGAGTGGGTCGACGGAAACATCGGCTCCAAGGTGACGATGAAGTATCCGTCGATCTACCTCATGGGCGAGCACGCCAAGGGTGAGACGCTCTCGGTCGCGTTCGCCGGCCCCGGGCAGCATCAGGATGCCGGCGCCAAGATGATCCACATGGCTCCGTACACGCAGTCGTCGATCGTCTCGAAGTCGATCGCCCGTGGCGGCGGCCGCGCCGGCTACCGCGGCGAGGTGCGAGTGGATGCCAACGCGCACCACTCCGCCAACACGGTGCGCTGCGATGCGCTGCTCGTGGACACCGAGTCGCGCTCCGACACCTACCCTGCCATCGACATCCGCGTCGATGACGTGCAGCTCGGACACGAGGCCACGGTCTCGAAGGTCAGCGAGGAGCAGCTGTTCTACCTGCAGTCCCGCGGCATGCCCGAGGACGAGGCGATGGCGATGATCGTGCGCGGCTTCATCGAGCCGATCGCACGCGAGCTGCCGATGGAGTACGCGATGGAGCTCAACAAGCTCATCGAGATGGGCATGGAAGGATCGGTCGGCTGAGCATGACGACTGCATACACCGAGGTCGAGCCTGCCTTCGTGCCGGTTCAGACGCGTTCTGAGCGGCCGCACTCGTTCGACCCTGACGACTTCGGCGCGCCCACGGGCCGCGAGGTCAACTGGAAGCACACGCCGGTCGCGCAGCTGACGCCGCTGTTCGAGACCGCGTCTGGTGCGAACGGGGTCTCCGTGACGGCCAGCGCGCCGCAGTACCTCGCGGACGCACTGGAGTTCGGTGCAGCACCGCGGGGCGAATTCTTCCGCCCTGAAGACGTGATCTCCGCTGTCGCCTGGCAGGGTGCCGCACAAGCTCTGCACGTGCGCATCCCCGCCGAAGACGAGGTCGCCGAGCCGATCGTTCTGACCCTCACGGGTCAGGGAGCCGATCTCCGTGCCGATGCGCATCTGGTCATCGAGGCCGAGGCGCACAGCTCCGCCACCGTGGTGCTTCGTCACGAAGGCGCGGCCCAGTACGCGCAGAACGTCGAGATCATCGTCCGTGACGGCGCCAAGCTCACCGTGGTCTCGGTGCAGCAGTGGCAGGATGACGCGGTGCACGCGGCATCCCACCAGGCACGTGTCGACCGCGACGCAGAGCTCACCCACATCGTCGTCAGCTTCGGCGGCGCCCTCGTGCGGGTGAACCCCAACGTCGAGCTCGCCGGAGCGGGATCGCAGGCTCGCCTGTACGGCCTGTCCTACGCCGATGCCGGGCAGCACCTGGAGAGTCAGGTCTACCTGCACCACAAGGGCGCACACACCACCGGCGACGTGCTGTACAAGGGAGCGCTGCAGGGCGCGGGCGCGCACAGCGTCTGGATCGGCGACGTTCTCATCGGCGCCGACGCGACCGGTACCGACTCCTACGAGGCCAACCGCAACCTGGTGCTCACCGAGGGCGCGCGCGCCGACTCGATTCCGAACCTCGAGATCGAGACCGGCGACATCGTCGGTGCCGGCCACGCCAGCGCCACCGGTCGCTTCGACGACGAGCAGTTGTTCTACCTGCAGGCCCGCGGTATCGACGAAGAGCAGGCTCGTCGCCTGGTCGTGCTCGGATTCCTGGGGGACATCGTGCAGCGCATCGGCATCCCGTCCCTGCAGGACGAGCTGCTCGAGGCCATCGAGGCCGAGCTGGCGGAGGTGCAGGCATGACCGCCCAGCGCGCCTGCGCCGTGAGCGACCTCGAGCAGGACACGCCGCTGCGTGTCGAGCTCGACGGCGTGCCGATGGCCCTGGTGCTCGACTCCGACGGCGAGATCCACGCGATCGGCGACACCTGCACGCACGGCGACATCTCACTGTCCGAAGGCTTCGTCGAAGGCAAGACGCTGGAGTGCTGGGCCCACGGCTCGGCGTTCTCGCTCTGCGACGGCAAGCCCCTCAATCTCCCCGCTTACGAGCCCGTCCCGGTCTATGTCGTCCAGATCGACGGCGATGACGTGCTCATCGATCCCACTGTGATTAAGGAAGTCTGAATGTCTGTTCTCGAGATCCGCGACCTGCATGTGACGGTCGAGACCGAAGAGGGCACCACCCCGATCCTCAACGGCATCGACCTCACCATCCGCACCGGTGAGACGCACGCCATCATGGGACCCAACGGTTCCGGCAAGTCGACCCTGGCGTACACCATCGCCGGGCACCCGAAGTACACCGTCACCCAGGGCTCGATCACCTTCGACGGTGAGGACGTGCTCGAGATGAGCGTCGACGAGCGCGCTCGCGCAGGTCTGTTCCTCGCCATGCAGTACCCCGTGGAGATCCCCGGTGTCACGGTGACGAATTTCCTGCGCACCGCCAAGACCGCACTCGACGGTGAGGCTCCGGCCATCCGCCAGTGGACCAAGGACGTCAAGGGCGCCATGGCCAACCTGCGCATGGACCCGAAGTTCGCGCAGCGCAACGTCAACGAGGGCTTCTCCGGTGGTGAGAAGAAGCGTCACGAGATCCTCCAGCTCGAGGTGCTCAAGCCCAAGCTCGCCGTGCTCGACGAGACCGACTCCGGTCTCGACGTCGATGCGCTGAAGATCGTCTCCGAGGGCGTCAACCGCGCCAAGGAGGAGACGAACCTCGGCGTGCTGCTGATCACGCACTACACCCGCATCCTGCGCTACATCCGCCCCGACTTCGTGCACGTCGTCGTGGCGGGCAAGATCGTCGAGGAGGGCGGCCCGGAGCTGGCCGACCGTCTCGAGGACGAGGGGTACGACCGATTCCTCGACCCCGCGGCGCCCATCGAAGCGTAGGCTGAGATTATGACGGCGACGCTCACCGAGGAGAAGTACGACGAGGTCACCGAGGCTCTGAAGGACGTCATGGACCCGGAGCTCGGGGTCAACGTCGTGGACCTCGGCCTCATCTACGATCTCGCGTGGGATGACGAGAACGATGCTCTCATCATCCACATGACGCTCACCAGCGCCGGCTGCCCGCTCACCGATGTGCTCGAGGAGCAGACCGCGCAGGCGTTGGACAAGGTGGTCGACCGGTTCCGCATCAACTGGGTGTGGATGCCGCCGTGGGGCCCGGAGCGGATCACTGACGACGGGCGCGACATGATGCGCGCGCTCGGCTTCGCGATCTGATCCGTGGCCGCGACGGTCACCGCGCTGCCGCTCGCGCACCTGCGTGAGCGCACGAGCGAGAAGTGGCGGGAGTATCCCGAGGATGTCCTGCCGCTGTTCGTCGCGGAGACCGACTTTCCGCTCGCACCGGCAATCACCGCGGCGCTGGAGCGTGCTGTGCGCGAAGGCGACACCGGGTACGTCGCCTCGCGCACGCCCTTGGCGCAGACCTATAGCGATTTCGCGGCACGCCGGTTCGGCTGGCAGGTCGATCCTGCTCTGACGCGTTCCACGGCTGATGTCAGCATGGGTATCGTCGAGATCCTGCGCCGAGTGATCGCGCCCGGCGACCGGGTCATCGTGAACCCGCCGGTGTACCCGCCGTTCTTCGACCTGGTCACCGAGGCCGGAGGCGTGGTCGAACGCGTTCCACTGCGCGACACCGGCGCCTCGTGGGAGCTCGACCTCGAGGCCATCGAGCGCGCGCTCGAGGACGGCGCCAGGGCGGTCCTGCTGTGCAACCCGCACAACCCCACCGGAACCGTGCACGCCGCGAGCGCCCTCGACGGGCTGGCACGACTCGCGGAGCGCTACGGCGCGACCGTCGTCTCCGATGAGATCCACGCCCCGCTCGCGCAGCCCGAAGCCGCGTTCACGCCGTTTCTCGCCTCGGGCGAGGCGGCACGGGCCGTCGGCTACGCGGTTGTGAGCGCCAGCAAGGCATTCAATCTCGCGGGGCTCAAGTGTGCGCTGATGGTCGCCGCCACCCCCGAGCGCAACGCCCTGCTGCGGGGGCTGCCCGCCGAGGTGGAGTGGCGGACCGGGCAGTTCGGTCTGCTGGCATCCGTCGCGGCACTCTCTCCCGAGAGCGATGACTGGCTGGATGGGCTGCTGGTGACGCTCGACGCCAACCGTCGCCTGCTCGGAGATCTGCTCGCCGCGCAGCTTCCCGAGGCCCGGTATCGGATGCCGGATGCCGGCTATCTCGGCTGGATCGACCTTGCCGGCTTGGGCTGGGGCGATAACCCCGCCAAGCGGATCCTGCGCGAGGGGCGTGTCGCCCTGCACTTCGGCCCCGCCTTCGGGGCGGAAGGGGCCGGTCACGTGCGCGTGAACTTCGGCACCAGCCCCGAGATCCTCACGGAGGCGATACGCCGGATCGCTTCGCTGCGATGAGCGAGACGGCAACGGCCACCATCTGGGACAGGTACCGCCTCGGTGTCACCCTGGGGGCGGTCGCCCTGATCTTCCTCGCCGCGCTCGAGTCGCTCGCCGTCACAACCGTGATGCCCGTGGTGAGTGCCGCGCTCGACGGGGAGGCGCTGTTCGCTGTCGCGTTCGCGGGCACGCTCGCGACGAGCGTCATCGGTATGGTTGCCGCCGGTGCCTGGTCGGATGCCCGCGGTCCGCGCGGTGCCCTCTATGCGGCAGTCACCCTCTTCCTCCTCGGCCTCGTGATCTCGGGCCTGGCCACGAACATGTATGTGTTCTTGATCGGCCGGCTCGTGCAGGGGCTCGGCACCGGCGGGCAGACGGTCGCCTTGTACGTCGTGGTCGCGCGCCTGTATCCGGCGCAGCTGCACGGGCGCGTGTTCGCGGCCTTCGCCGCCGCATGGGTGGTGCCGTCGATGATCGGCCCGTTCCTGGCCGGAGCGGTCGCCGAGTTCCTGCACTGGCGGTGGGCGTTCCTCGGCGTCGCGGTACTGACCGCCATCGCGTTCGCGACAGTCGCGATTCGCTTGCGCGGGGTCGACCTCGGTGGGGGAGAGGGAGGTATGGGCAGGGCCGTATGGCAGCGGCTCGGCCTGGCTTCTGTGGTGGCTGCCGGTGCTGTCGTGGTCGGTTTCTCGGCCGATCTGGATGATCTTCGCCTCGGCTGGGTGATCGCCGCTGTCGCGATCGTCGTGATCGCTGTGGCGGTCAGGCCGCTCCTTCCTCCGGGAACATTGCGTGCCCGCCCGGGACTGCCGAGCGTGGTTCTGCTGCGCGGCATTGTTGCCGCAGCCTTCTTCGCGGGCGAGGCATACGTGCCGAATCTCCTGATGAACCGCTTCGCCTTCACGCCCACGTGGGCGGGCATCTCACTGATGCTGGCGGCCCTCGCGTGGGCCGGCGCATCGGCGGTGCAGGGCAGGTACGGCGACCGGCTCGGCAACCTCCGCATCGCCCTCATCGGGACGGCCCTGGTCGCTGCCGCGTTGCTGGCCGTTCCGCTCACCGTGCTGCTCGGCTGGTCGCCGCTGGTGATCGTGCTGCTGTGGACCTGTGCCGGCGCGGGCATGGGTCTGCTGTATCCCCGCCTGACAGTGCTCACGCTCGCCTATTCGCACGAGCGGGACCAGGGCTTCAACTCCTCCGCGCTGTCCATCTCGGATTCCGGGGGCTCCGCTGTCTTCATCGCGGTCGTGGGATTGGCCTTCGCCAGCCTGGGTGGCGAGGGCGGTGCGTACGTGCTCGCCTTCGGTATGTGCATCGGCTTGCTGGTGGTCGGGCTGATTCCGAGTGGACGTCTCGGGCACGGAGCGGAGCGGGTGTGAGCGCCGCTCCGCAGGTGCGTGGTCGTCTCGTCGACGAGCAGACGCGGTGCGCGCACTATGCCGGGCCGCTCGACGTGGTCGCGATCCGCTTCGCGTGCTGTGGGGACTGGTACCCGTGCTTGCACTGCCATGAGGCGGATGCCGGGCATCCGATCCAGCCGTGGCCCGCGGATGCCGCCGATCGGCATGCCGTGCTCTGCGGTGTCTGCCGTACGACACTGTCGATCACCGAGTACCGCTCGGCAGTCGGATGCCCCGCGTGCGCTGCGCCGTTCAATCCGGGGTGCGTGCTGCACCACGCGGTCTACTTCACTGTGTGAGACCGCCAGCGGGGGAGCGCAGCCCCGCGAGGAAGGTGCGGATGCCGGCGTCGAAGGTGTTCTCGATGCTCCCGCTCGGATCCTGAGTGCCCTGGTCGGCGGCTGCGCCGTGACTCTGTGCGTGCAGGCGCTGCTGAACGAGCAGGGTGTGGCCGAGGATGAACTGCAGAAGCACGTCGGCGCCTTCCTCGGCATCGGGTCCGGCGCCGAGCGCGGTGACGAGAACGTCGCGGGCGCGCCCTGAGCCGAGGCCGAGGGCATGCGTGCTCATGACGACCTCAGCACCGTCGCGGTAGGTCAGCAGGGCGTCGCGCACCGACTGAGCCGCGGCGAGCGCGCGCTCGGGCTCGACTGTCGCAAGCGTGTCCGGGATGCGCGCGAGGATGCGATCGGCGACAGCGGCGAGCAGCTCCTGCTTGCTGTCGAAGTGCCAGTACAGAGCGCTCGGTTGCACACCGAGTTCGGTCGCCAGACGCCGCATCGACAGGTCGGGCAGGCCGACGCGATCCAGCAGATCGAGGGCTGTGTCGACTACTCCGTCACGATCATGTCTTGTCGGGCTCATGATGCGAGTATAGTGAACGCCGTTCAGGTGAACACTGTTCAGGTGAACGGTGTTCACTTAGCCCCTCACACCCTCAGGAGTCCAGAAATGACGGAGAACCGCCGCCCCCTCGGCAGTGATCTCGCCCGTATCGCGGTGTTCGCCGCGCTCATCATCGTGCTCGGCATGGTCACGATTCCGCTGCCCGGGGGCGTGCCGATCACCGGACAGACACTCGGCGTGATGCTAGCCGGTCTCGTGCTCGGTGCCCGGCGCGCTCCTCTTGCCGTGCTGCTCGTGCTCGCCCTGGCGGCCGTCGGCCTGCCGGTGCTCGCGGGCGGGCGAGGCGGGCTCGGCGTGTTCGTCGGTCCGACCGCCGGCTACCTCCTCGGCTGGGTCGCCGGCACGATCGTGATCGGACTCATCGCCTACAGCGGCCGGTTCACGTGGTGGCGCGCGGCGATCGCCGCCGTCGTCGGCGGCATCGGCGTGGTGTACCTGTTCGGCATCCCCGTGCTCGCCGCCGTCACCGGGATGCCGCTCGGCGCCGCCGCCCTGTCGAACGTGGTCTTCCTACCCGGTGACCTGCTCAAGGCCGCCGCGGCAGTCGTGCTGGTCGTAGCGCTGGCTCGCGCCTACCCGCGCGCCCTTGCGGACCGAGCTTCGGGTCGGCTCGCACCCATCGTCACTGCCGAAGCGGCGCGTGCGTCCTGAGCCCGCGGCCGCGTCACCGGTGCCGCCCGGGCCCGGTGACGCGGCGATCTCGCTTCGTGGCGTCGAGGTCGTCGCCGACGGCCGCACGTTGCTGAGCGATGTGTCGCTCGACCTGCACAGTCAGCGGATCGCGGTGATCGGTGCGAACGGCTCGGGCAAGTCGACGTTCGCACGGCTGCTCAACGGCACCCGGCGGCCCAGTGCCGGGAGCGTGCGAGTACTGGGCCTCGATGCCACGCGTGACGCTCGCGCTCTCCGCGGTCGCGTCGGGTTCGTGTTCACTGACCCTGCCGCGCAACTGCTTATGCCCACACCGATCGAGGATGTCGCCCTGTCGTTGCGACATCTGCCCCGCGCCGAACGGACGGCTCGATCCGCAGAGGTGCTGGCCCAGCACGGGCTTGAGGCACATGCCGACGCTCCCGTGACGACGCTCTCTGGCGGGCAGCGGCAACTCCTCGCGATCGCCTCGGTACTCGCGACGTCGCCCGAACTCGTCATCGCCGACGAGCCGACCACCCTGCTCGACCTGCGTAACGCGCGCCGCATTGCCGAACTGCTGCTCGGCCTCGAGGCCCGCGTCGTCATCGTCACACACGATCTCGAGCTCGCCGAACGCTGCGATGAGGCCGTGCTGTTCGAGGCGGGGCGCCTCGCCCACCGGGGGCAGGCAGCTGACGTCGTGGCTCACTATCGGCGGATGCACGCATGATCTCCGCCTACCGGGCCGGCAGAGGGCCGCTGCACCGTCTGCCCGCCGGGGCCAAGCTCTCGGCACTGGCGATCAGCGCGTGCGCGCTGTCGCTCTGGCATCCGGGTGCGATGGGTATGACTCTCGCGTCGCTGGCGGCCACGGCCGTGCTGTGTCTCGCCGTCGGTGTGGTGGACGCGGCGCGGGTCTGGTGGCGGCTGCGCTGGCTGATTCTCGTCTTGGGCGGTGCGTTATGGCTTTTCGTCGGGGCTGAGACCGCGGTGGTGAACACCGCGCGCGTGGTGGCGTTGCTGGTGCTGGCCGAGGCCGTCACGCGTACGACGAGGATGGAAGACCTCCTTGAGGTACTCCGGCGCATCCTGCGACCGCTGCGTCGTGTCGGTGCCGATCCCGAGACGGTCGCGCTGGGGCTCTCGCTCACGATCGCCATGGTCCCGGTGATCGAGTCCTTCGCCACGCAGGTGCGTGACGCGCATCGCGCGCGAGGCGTCCGGCTGGGCCTGCGAGCGGCTTTACCCCTGTTGGTGATGACGCTGCGTCATGCCGATGAGGTCGGAGACGCACTCATCGCGCGGGGCATCGCGCGGTGAACGGATGCAGGCATGGCTGCCAGCGTCAGAGCCCGGGCCATGCCGCTCATTCCCTCACGGGTTACCTCGGGCGGTGCGGCGTGTTGCACAGGGGGCGCGACGAGCACCGTCTCGCTCGGGACACACATCCCTCTGACGTACCGACTGCGTCATACCGCAGGGGGGCTTCGCAGGCTGCTGATCCGCTGCGATCTATACTGAGAGGCTGGCCCCTCGGCCACACCACCCCCCCTGACGAAACGGACACCTGCTGTGCTCGCCGTGCACGAACTAGAGATCCGCGTGGGAGCACGCGTCCTGATGTCGGACGTGTCGTTCCGCGTCGCTGACGGCGACAAGATCGGCCTCGTCGGGCGGAACGGCGCCGGCAAGACCACGCTCACCAAGGTGCTGGCCGGTGATGTGCTTCCCTCCGAGGGCAAGGTCACCCGTTCGGGTGAGCTCGGCTATCTGCCACAGGACCCCCGATCCGGTGATCCCGAGATGCTCGCTCGCACGCGCATTCTCGACGCGCGAGGCCTCGGATCGCTGCAGCTGGGCATCGCGCAGGCATCCGTCGACATGGGATCCAGCGATGAAACCGTCGCGGCGAAGGCGATGAAGAAGTTCGCCAACCTCACCGAGCGCTTCGAGGCACTGGGTGGCTACGCGGCCGAGGCCGAGGCGGCGTCCATCGCCAACAACCTCTCACTGCCCGACCGCATCCTCGACCAGCCGCTGAAGACCCTCTCGGGTGGTCAGCGTCGCCGCATCGAGTTGGCGCGCATCCTCTTCTCGGACGCGGGCACGATGATCCTCGACGAGCCGACCAACCACCTCGACGCCGACAGTGTCGTGTGGCTGCGCGAATTCCTCAAGGGATACAAGGGCGGGCTGATCGTGATCAGCCACGATGTCGAGCTGGTCGGCGAGACCGTGAACCGGGTGTTCTACCTGGACGCGAACCGCCAGGTCATCGACATCTACAACATGAACTGGAAGAACTACCTCAAGCAGCGGGTGGCTGATGAGGAGCGTCGTAAGAAGGAGCGCGCCAACGCCGAGAAGAAGGCCACGCAGTTGCAGCTGCAGGCGGCCCGCTTCGGGGCGAAGGCGTCGAAGGCCGCGGCCGCGCACCAGATGGTCGCCCGCGCCGAGAAGCTGCTCGCCGGCCTCGATGACGTGCGGCAGGAAGAGCGGGTCGCCAAGCTGCGCTTCCCGAAGCCTGCACCGTGCGGAAAGACGCCGCTCATGGCATCCGGTCTGTCGAAGTCGTACGGGTCGCTGGAGATCTTCACCGATGTGGATCTCGCCATCGACCGAGGCTCCAAGGTCGTCGTACTGGGGCTGAACGGTGCAGGAAAGACGACGCTGCTGCGGATCCTCGCGGGCGTCGACAAGCCCGACACCGGGCAGCTCGAGCCGGGACACGGCCTCAAGGTCGGCTACTACGCGCAGGAGCACGAGAACCTCGACGTCGACCGTTCGGTGCTGGAGAACATGGTCTCGGCCGCGCCACACATCACCGAGACCGAGGCGAGGAAGGTACTCGGATCGTTCCTGTTCACCGGTGATGACGTGCTCAAGCCCGCAGGCGTGCTCTCCGGTGGCGAGAAGACGCGCCTGTCATTGGCGACGCTCGTCGTCTCCTCGGCGAACATGCTGCTGCTTGACGAGCCGACCAACAACCTCGACCCCGCCTCGCGTGAGGAGATCCTCGGTGCCCTCGCGCACTATGAGGGCGCTGTGGTGCTCGTCTCTCACGACCCCGGTGCGGTGGAGTCCCTGAACCCCGAGCGAGTGCTCATCCTGCCCGACGGCGTCGAGGACATCTGGAGCAAGGAATACCAGGACCTCATCGAGCTCGCCTGAGGTTCTGACCTCGGGCGGCCTGTGGCCGGGCACCTGTGGGGAGGAGAACTCCGTGTGGGGAGGGCCCGTGCCCGAGAATCCTCCTCCCTACGCTGCGAACTCCTCCTGAGCGGATCCTCCGCCGACGGCATCCGCCAGCATCCGCCGCGGGTCAGCGCTGGGCATCGAGGAGAGCATCCTCATCGTCGGCATCCCGGTCGCGGCGCCTCTTGGCACGCACCGGGCGCTCACCGGCGTCTTCCTTGGCCTTGGTGATCTCGGTGCGGATGACGTAGCCGATGAACGCGAACCCCATGATCGCGAACAGGATCCATTGGATCGCGTACGACAGATGCGGTCCCGGGTCGTCGGTGGGGGAGCTGAAGCCGCCGAGCGGTTCAGAGGTCGCGGGATCCTCGGAGATCAGCTGACCATAGGCGCCGGTCGCGAGGTCATCGTCCACGAGTGCGGCCACCGTGGGCAGGTGGATCGTCGGGACCTGTCCTTCGGGAGCCCCGCGCCCGGATGCCGGAAGCTGTTCGGTCGGGCGCAGGCGGACGATCACCGTGGCGTCGCCGGTCGGGGGAGCGGGCACGGCATTCGGGGCGTCGCCGTCGCCGGGTGGCACCCAGCCGCGGTCGACCAGCACGACTAGTCCGCTCTCGTCGCGGAACGGCACCAGCACCTCGAACGCGCTCGTGCCGCCGTGCGGACGGTTGCGTACGAGCACCTGCTCGTCGGCGAGATACTCACCGCGGAGCTCGACCGGATGCCACTCGTCACCGGGGTTCAGCGTGTCGCCATCACCGAGCAGGGACGCGACGGGCACGGGTGCGGCATCGTAGTTCTGCTCGACCAGGGCGATCTGGCGCGCGCGCTCCTCGTTGCGATCGAACTGCCAGTGCGACAGGAAGGCGCAGCCGATCGCGAAGGCGATCGCGACGAGCACGTACACGCCCCACCGCAGCATCCGTTGACTCACTCGGGCAGCCCTGCTTTCACCTCGACGGGGAAGTCCCGCGCGCGCAGGTACTCACTGAGGAACTCGACGTGCTCATCGCACGCCAACCAGACCTTGCGGCGATCCGCAGAGTGGATCCGCGGATTGCGCCAGATGACCTGGTACGTGGCGCGCGCGCGGCACGACGCGCGGGAGCACTCGAGGGTGTCGCTCGCCGTCACGTGTCGTTCCGCTTCTCCTGAACCGTCCAGACATCGGGCGACGCGGGAGGGGAAGCGGATGGGACGGAGGACGTGATTTCGAGCTGCGGTGACTCCGCCTGCGTCTCGATGCTGTCGCTGCCCGCGTTCGCGAAGACGACGGCGATGTAGGGCAGCACGGCGGCAGCAATCGCGAGCACCCAGGTGTACCAGCCGTAGGGCTGGATCAACGCCATCGCCAGGAAGCACGCCATGCGGATGCCCATGGTGAGGGCATACCGGCGCACACGATGTCCCGCCTCATCCTGCGGCGCCTGCGGCAGGGAGGTCAGGGAGGGGGCTGAACGGGTGCGTTTCACGGTAGTTCCAGCCTACGCCGCGATAGCGACGTCGGATGCCCGATCTCGAACGACGACCGCGTTTCAGGAGAAGCTGAACGGGAGCGCGACGAGCCCGAACATCAGCACCGAAACGAGCATGATCGCCGCAAACGCGACGCCCAATACCACCGGCACGTATCCCATGATCAAACCCGCGATGGCCATGCCCTTGCCGCCGAGATCGGGCCGCTTCTTCAGCTGCGACAGTGCCATGTGCCCGAGCACGACGGCGGCGATCGGCACGAGCATCGGAACGATGATCCAGAAGCCGAAGGGCACGACCAGGATGCCGGCGATGCCACAGATCAGCGCGGCCAGGGCCAGGCCACTCGACGGGCGCGGCGCGACGAAGGGCTGGCCCGGGTACGGCTGCACCGGATAGGGCTGCGCCGCGTACGGCTGAGCCGCATAGGCGGCGGGGTGCTGAGGAGCGTAGGCGGTCGGCTGTACGGCGCTACCGGGATGCTGCCCGTACGGCTGAGGTGCGTACGGTGCGTACGGCTGCTGCCCGTACGGTGCGCCGGACGCGGGCGGCACGTACCGAGGCTGGGCCGCCGCCGGCAGCGGCGGAATCGGATACGGCAGCGTCGGATGCGTCGTCTCCGGCGGTGCCGCGGGAACGATCGGAACCGTCGGTTGGGCGTCTGCCCAGGACGGATTGTCATTGCTCATGCTGCCCCCGATCCGGCGCGGCCTCCCACAGCCGTCCCCGTCAGCGTGTCAGTGCGCGGGTGCGCTGTCAAACGGATGCCAGCGCCGCGCCGATAGGATGACCGCAGCCCTCTTCGACTGACTGGAGCCCCCATGAACGCTGAACGCGTCGTCCTCGTCACTGGCGGAAACCGCGGCATCGGCCGCGCCATCGCGGAGCGTTTCGTCAAGGAGGGGTACAAGGTCGCCGTGACCGCGCGCAGCGGTGCCGGTCCCGAGGGCACTCTCACGGTGCGTGCGGACGTGACGGATGCGGCAGCCGTGGATGCGGCGTTCAGCGAGGTCGAGCGAGAGCTCGGACCGGTTGAGATTCTCGTCGCGAACGCCGGCATCACCAAGGACACCCTGCTGATGCGCATGAGCGAGGACGACTTCGACAGCGTCGTCTCCACCAACCTCGGCGGCTCGTTCCGCGTCGTCAAGCGGGCATCGAAGGGGATGCTGCGCGCCCGTTTCGGCCGCGTCATCCTCATCTCCAGCGTGGTCGGGCTGTATGGCTCGGCCGGCCAGGTCAACTACGCCGCATCGAAGAGCGCGCTCGTCGGCTTCGCTCGATCACTGACGCGGGAACTCGGCGGCCGCGGAATCACGGCGAACGTCGTGGCGCCTGGGTTCATCGAGACCGACATGACCGCGGAGCTGCCCGAAGAGACGCAGAAGCAGTACAAGGCGAACATCCCCGCCGGGCGTTTTGCGACAGCCGACGAGGTCGCCGGTGTCGTGACCTGGCTGGCGGGCGACGACGCAGGGTACATCTCGGGTGCCGTCATCCCCGTCGACGGCGGCCTCGGCATGGGCCACTGATCGCGCGGATCAGACGCCGCTGTTCGGGCGATCGATCGCCTCGAGCAGCAGCCGGTTGAGGGTCTCTGGCACGGAGAACTGCGGCCAGTGGGCCGATCCGATGCGCACCACCTTCACGTCACGGAGGGCACGGTATTCCTCGCCGTACGGGCCCCACTCGTCGATCATGCTCTCCAGGGTCGGCTGATCGAGCGCGCCCATCAGCATGGTCACCGGGACGGCGTGTCGGCGGGGGTCGGTGAGCCGGATCGGGTCGGTCGGTACGCGCGCGGGCACGGACAGGGTGAGCGGCGCCGTTTTCTCGCGCAGCTGCGCGTCGAGGTCATGCACGTCTTCTTCGGGGAAGAAGTCCCACCCTGGGAACGGGATCACCCCGTCGACCACCTCGAACTCGCTGATGCCACTGCCGGGAGCGGGCGGGATCGTGTCGACGAAGATCACCCTCGCGACGCGGTCGGGGCGCGCATCGGCTGCGCCCCAGGCCACGTTGCCGCCGCCAGAATGGCCGACGAGCACGACGGGGGCGTCGGCTGCATCGATGAGCGCCGTGATCGCGTCGACCCAGTCGGCCATGCCGAGGTCACCGCTGACCGCGGCGGGCTCGCCCACGCCGGGCAGCGTGACCGCCTGCGCGTGATGGCCGGCATCGCGCAGCGCTGTCGTCACCGGGCCCCATGACGACGCGTCCAACCACAGCCCGGGAATGAGAATGATGTCCATGCCGCGACGTTACTCGTGGCGTCGGACATCGACCCTGCGCCATGGCAGGACGGGTCACGGCAGGAGCGGGATGACCTCGCGCAGATCGACTGGCCCGATCACCAGGCTCGCGGCAGCACGCACGGCCGGCTTCGCGTTGAAGGCGAGTCCGAGGCCCGCGGCCTCCATCATCCTCAGGTCGTTCGCGCCGTCACCGATGGCCAGCGTGGCACCAGGGGCGACCCCCAGCTCCGCGGCCCAGGTGCGCAGCCAGTGCGCCTTCGCCTCGGCATCCACGATCTCGCCCTCGACCGCACCGGTCAGCACGCCGTCGGCGACGGCGAGGCGGTTGGCGCGCCACCGGTCGACGCCGATGGGCGGCGCGACGTGGTCGAGGATCTCGTGGAACCCGCCCGAGACGACGCCGACGACGCCGCCCCGCTCGTGCACCGCGGCCGTGAGCTCGTGCACGCCCGGCGTCGGTTCGACGCGAGCCCGCACACGCTCGAAGGCCTCGACGGGCACGCCGCTGAGCGCCGACACGCGCGAGCGCAGGCTCGTGGCGAAGTCGACCTCGCCCCGCATCGCCGCTTCGGTCGCCGCTTGCACCTCGGCGCGTCGTCCCGCCTCGTCGGCGAGCAACTCGATCACCTCGTTGCGGATCAGCGTGGAATCGGCATCGAGGACGACGAGGAAGCGCGCAGCAGTCACCCGTCGAGCGTAGCGGTCAGCGACCCACCCGGAATCCCTTGCCGACGACGGTGATACCCGAGTCGGTGACGGTGAATCCGCGTTCGAGGTCGCGTTCGCGGTCGACACCGACAGTGGCACCGTCTTCGAGGATCACGCTCTTGTCGAGCACCGCCCGATGCACCCGGGCTCCCTGCCCGACGAGCACCCCGTCGAACAGCACGGAATCGGTGATCGTCGCGCCGCCTGCCGCAAGCGTCCCCGGGCCGATCACGCTGCGCTCCAGATGCGTGCCGGAGAGCACCGAACCGGGCGAGACGATCGAATCGATCGCATTGCCGATACGCCCGACCGCGTCGCGCACGAACTTCGCCGGAGGGGCATTCACCGTCTGGGTACGGATCGGCCATGCCGTGTTGTACAGGTTGAAGATCGGCAGCGTGGAGATGAGATCCATGTTCGCGTCGAAGAACGAGTCGATGGTGCCCACGTCGCGCCAGTACGAGCGGTCGCGCGGCGACGAGCCCGGCACGTCGTTGAGCTTCATGTCGTAGTACGCCGCCTCACCGCGTGAGACGAAGTAGGGGATGATGTCGCCGCCCATGTCGTGGTTCGAGTCGGTGAGCTCCCCGTCGGCCGCGACCGCCGCGACGAGCGCGTCGGTGTTGAAGACGTAGTTACCCATCGAGACCAGCACCTCGTGCGGAGAGTCCGGCAGTCCCTCGGGGTCGGCCGGCTTCTCCAGGAAGGCGCGAATGCGTCCGGAACCATCGGGCTCGGCATCGATGACGCCGAACTGCGAGGCCAGCGCGAGGGGCTGGCGGATGCCGGCGACGGTGGCTGCGGCACCCGACGCGATGTGCGCGTCGACCATCTGCTGGAAGTCCATCCGGTACACGTGGTCGGCACCGATGACGACGACGATGTCCGGCTTCTCGTCGACGATGAGGTTCATCGACTGCAAGATGGCGTCGGCCGAGCCCGAGAACCAGCGCTTGCCGAGACGTTGCTGGGCTGGCACGGAGGTGACGTACGAGTCGAGCAGGGCAGACATGCGCCAGTTCTGGGTGACGTGCCTGTCCAGGCTGTGTGACTTGTACTGGGTGAGGACGACGATCTGGCGCAGACCGGAATTGATGAGGTTCGAGATCGCGAAATCAATCAGTCGATACTGCCCGCCGAAGGGCACGGCGGGTTTCGCCCGATCCGCCGTCAGGGGCATGAGCCGCTTGCCCTCGCCTCCGGCGAGAATGATCCCGAAAATCTTCTTACGTGCCGACATGGCTCCACCCTAGGGGGCGAACGCGCGGATGCACTACCGTTCAGTCATGCGCGTCGACATGATTACAAAGGAGTACCCGCCGGAGATCTACGGAGGGGCAGGAGTGCACGTCGCAGAGCTGGTCGCTGCTCTGCGC
This sequence comes from Microbacterium istanbulense, assembly GCF_037204145.1. NCBI lineage: Bacteria > Bacillati > Actinomycetota > Actinomycetes > Micrococcales > Microbacteriaceae > Microbacterium > Microbacterium istanbulense. Next base: position 100,973 of record NZ_JBBDGN010000008.1, on the reverse strand, counting down.
GAGAGCATCGATGTGCGCGTGCGCGCCTTCGGTGCAGAGCGGGCCGAACCGGAGACCTGGTCGTATCGCGCGCCGACGGAGCTCGACGGCGCCAACGCCGCTCTGCAGACCCTCGGAACCGACTTGCTCATGGTCGGTGACGTCGCCGGAGCAGACCTGGTGCACAGTCACACCTGGTACGCGAACTTCGCCGGTCACCTCGCCTCGCAGCTGCACGGCATCCCGCATGTGCTCACCGCGCACAGCCTGGAGCCGCTGCGTCCGTGGAAGGCCGAACAGCTCGGCGGCGGCTACGCCGTCTCCAGCGGCATCGAGAAGCTCGCTTACGAGAATGCCGCCGCGATCATCGCGGTGAGCGCCGGCATGCGCGACGACATTCTGCGCAGCTACCCGCAGGTCGACCCCGCGCGCGTGCGGGTGATTCACAACGGCATCGACGTCGAGCGCTGGCATCCCGTCGAGAATGCCGCGTTCTTGCAGAGCATCGGCATGGATCCCGATCGCCCTTCGGTGGTCTTCGTCGGGCGCATCACCCGCCAGAAGGGTCTGCCGTATCTGCTGCGGGCGGCGCAGCAGCTGCCGCCGGAGGTGCAGCTCGTGCTGTGCGCCGGCGCCCCGGACACCCCCGAGATCATGGCGGAGGTGCAGGAGCTGGTGCGGCTGCTGCAGCAGACCAGGGACGGCGTCATCTGGATCGAACGGATGCTCCCGCGCGAAGAGCTCTCCGCCATCCTCACCGCGGCCACGACCTTCGTCTGCCCCTCGGTGTACGAGCCGCTGGGCATCGTCAACCTTGAGGCCATGGCGTGCGGCGCTGCCGTCGTCGGCACCGCCACCGGCGGCATCCCCGAGGTCGTCGATGACGGTGTCACCGGTCGCCTGGTGCCGATCGAGCAGGTGCAGGACGGCACCGGAACGCCCGTGCACCCCGACCAGTTCGTGGCGGATCTCGCCGCGGGGCTCACCGAGGTCGCGATGGACCCGGCGCGCGCCATGGAGTACGGTGCGGCCGGTCGCGAGCGTGCGCGGCAGGAGTTCAGCTGGGGCGCGATCGCCGACACCACGCGGTCGCTCTACGCGGAGCTGACCGACTGAGCGGATAGGCTGGCGGCATGCCGAACGCTCTTGAATTCACCGATGTCGTCGTGCGCCGCGATGGGCGCGACATCGTCGATCATGTGACCTGGAACGTCTCGGATGACCAGCGCTGGGTCATCCTCGGACCCAATGGTGCGGGCAAGACCACGCTGCTGCAGCTCGCCGACACCCTCATGCACCCGACTTCGGGAACGGTGCAGGTGCTGGGGGAGACCCTCGGGCGCTCAGACGTGTTCGAGATCCGCCCTCGGATCGGGTTCGCGTCCTCGGCCATGGCCCGTCGCATCCCGCGCGATGAGACGGTGCTCAACACGGTGCTCACTGCGGCGTATTCGGTGACCGGTCGCTGGAACGAGAGCTACGAGGGCATCGACGAGCGTCGTGCCCAGCGGGTGCTCGCCGAGTGGCACCTCGAGCACCTCGCTGACCGACTCTTCGGGACGCTCAGCGACGGCGAGCAGAAGCGCGTGCAGATCGCCAGGGCGGTCATGACCGATCCCGAGCTGCTGCTGCTGGACGAGCCCACCGCCAGCCTCGACCTGGGTGCGCGCGAGGAGCTGCTGCACCTTCTCAGTGGCTACGCGGCCTCGCCGACGACGCCTGCGATGGTGATGGTCACTCATCACGTGGAGGAGATCCCGGTCGGGTTCACGCATGTGCTGTTGCTGCGCGAAGGGCGCACGGTTGCTGCCGGCCCGATCGCTGAGACGCTCACCGCTGCAGCCTTGAGTGAGGCTTTCGGCATGCCGATCCAGCTCACCGCCGACGGCGGACGGTACGCGGCTCGCGCCGAGTGAACACGGATTGATCTGCTAAGATTGATCCTTGGTGCACCGTCACCCATCGACTTTTCCGTAGTTCACCCCGCCATTCAAGGAATCAGCAATGAAGACTGACATTCACCCCGACTACCAGGCCGTCGTTTTCCGTGACCTCGGTTCGGGCGAGACCTTCCTCACCCGCTCCACCGTCACCAGCGACAAGACGATCGAGCTGGACGGTGTGGAGTACCCCGTCGTCGACGTCGAGATCTCCTCGGCCTCGCACCCGTTCTACACGGGCAAGCAGCGCATCATGGACTCGGCCGGTCGCGTCGAGAAGTTCAACCAGCGCTTCAAGGGCTTCGGCGGCTCCTCCAAGTAAGCCGTCTTCCAGAAGGACCCCTGCTCGCCACGCGAGCAGGGGTCCTTCTGCATTCCCGGGCACTTCTCCGTTAGCGTGACTCACGTCGAACGATTCTCCCCAGGTTCGTCCGGCACAGCGTCGTGCGCCCCAGCATCGGCGCTGATTCCATCACGCGGACAGGTACGTTTCCCCAGCTGTCGGGCGTGCTCGGACCCGCGCGGCAGAAGGGGCCGCGGCAGGGCCGTTGGACGAGCGCGCACGCGGGGGTGAGGCGCGCCCGTCTGCTTTCCCCTGAAGGAAGTCATGCGAACAATCGCACGACCCGTGACGGCTGCCGTCGCGGGTGTTCTCTTGTTGTCCCTCTGTGCCGCACCGGCGTCCGCACTCGAGGAGGGTCCCCACCTTCTCGGCGCGAACACTGCCGCCGCCGCGGCGGGTCTGCCGCTGAATGATCTGGTCGTCTCCGGCGGTGAGGTCTATTCCAGTTATGGCGACTACGACCGCAATGTCGGTCCTGTCGAGTTGGCCTCGCTGAACACAGCTACGGGCGCGGAGACTCGTCATCTCACTGTAAACGGAGAGGAGCTCAAAGCGCTCCGTGAGTTCGACGGCCGGGTGTTCGCGGCGGACGTCGACCCGCGCACGGCGTGGTCCGCGAACGCCGGATTCGCCTCGAACAGGTCGGGTGCGTGGAACTATGACTCGGCGACGCCGTTCATCCACGTGTTCGATGTGGCCGAGCTCGGCGGGGAGATCTTCCTCGCCGGCAGCATCCTCAACCCCGACCCGGCGCGATTCGGTCGCGCACCGTATCTCGCGGTGATCAAGAAGAGCACCGACAACGGGCGTACCTGGACGATCGAGCGCGCCCGCTCATCGGCATCCGGCAGCAACGATGGCGATCGCTACTACTGGCTGGCTGTCGTCGGTGATCAGGTGGCTGGCATCGCCGAGGTGCGCGACGCCAAGGGTGCTCCGAACCGCACGCTGGATGTCTACCGAGCCGGGCGGTGGCACACGATCGACCTCGGCGCCCGCTCCGCCGAGGCCATGGTGCATGACCCGAGCGAGATCGAGGTCATCGGCAGTCGCATCGTGATCGCGCGCAACAACCGCGTCGTTTATCTCGACCTCGCGGCGAAGGGCAAGGATGCGGGGATCACGTCTGCGAACTGGCCTGCTGATATCGGCCTTGCGGATCTCGCCGTCGACCGTGGCGTGATGTACGCGGTCGGATCGCGCATCGCCGGGCCTGATCTGGGATCCGCCAATGCGTCCGTCTACGCGACGCGTGACGGTGCTACGTGGCAACTTGTTGATCAGCCCGCTGTGCTGCCCGCGACCACCTACTGGGATCATGGCGGGGGCGAGATGATTCCGATTCCGGGCGCCTACACGGCCATTGACGTCGCAGGCGGCCAGATGTATCTCGGCGGCAACGACGCGCAGATCTACGCGCAGCCCGCACCTTCGGTGCGTTGACGACAGCCGTGGCCCGCCCTTCGGGGTGGGCCACGGTGCTCATCACACAACGTCGGTGACGAGGGCCGGCACGATGTCGGGTGACGCCGTGCGGGTGTCACCCGACGGATCACTCGGATGCCACGGACGCCGCCCGCACCGGCCAGGTTCCGTCGAGGTGCTCCTCCGGCTCGATGCGCCCGATTTTGACGAAGTACTCGGTCAGGCTGGCGGCCTGGGCTCGCGCCCACGCGATCTGACGCGTGTGCAGCTCGTCGGCCGTCGCCGGCAGCGCGAACTCGCGTGCGAGCGCCTGAGCCACCCGCCCCGCAGCCACGGCATCGGCGGAGGCATCGTGCGCACCGTCGAGCGGGACCGCATAGTGCGCGGCGACGATCTCGAGTGTGCGTTCGCCTGGCCGATACCGGTCGTAGGCCTTGTCGATCACCAGGGGGTCGATCACGGGGGACGGCACGTCGATCGGATCGATGCCGTGGCGGCGACACTCCGCCGCCAGCAGAGAGAAATCGTAGGAGGCGTTGTAGGCCACCACCGGCACGCCCTGGCGGAACAGCGCCCGCAGGGCGCGCGCGACCTCCGAGACCACTTCTGCCGCCGGTCGTCCTTCGGCGCGGGCCCGTTCGGTTGTGATCCCATGCACCGCGGTGGCGCCGTCAGGGATCGGGATGCCGGGGTCGGCCAGCCAATCGCGCGCCGCGATCTCACGCCCCCTCGGGTCGAGTACGCCCACGTGCGCCGTCACGATGCGATCGGCCTGCACATCGACGCCGGTGGTCTCGAGATCGAACACGCCGACGCGGGTCAGCCAGTCGGGGAGCGGGGCTTCGCGGGTCATGGCCCTCACTGTAGGGGTGGCCACAGACGTTGCCCGTAGACTCGTCGCATGTCCGCTCCTTCGCCCTACGCAGAGCGCCTGAGCGCCATCCCGGTACAGCGCCACGAGGTCGAGGTCGGCGGCGGAACCACCGTCTACTGGGCATACGGGCCGTCCGCAGCAGATGCCACCACGACGGTCATCGCCGTGCACGGTTTCCGTGGTGAGCACCACGGTCTCGAGCCGGTCGTCGCGTACCTGCCCGACGTGCGTGTCATCTCTCCCGATCTCCCCGGCTTCGGTGAGACCGCGCCGCTTCCTGGACGTGCGCATGATCTGGCGACGTACACGGACTGGCTGCGGGAGTTCGCCAGCGCTGTGGCGCCCGGTGCCATCATTCTCGGTCACTCCTTCGGCTCGATCGTGACCTCAGCCGCGGTGGCGGACGGCCTGCAGACGCCGCGGCTCATCCTGATCAACCCGATCGGCGCGCCGGCGCTGGAAGGGCCCAAGGGCGTGCTCACGCGTCTCGCCGTGCTGTACTACGCGCTCGGGGCGCGGCTGCCCGAGCGCTGGGGGACGGCGCTGCTGCGGCATCCGATCATCGTGCGCACCATGAGCGTCGCCATGGCGAAGACTTCTGATCCTGCCCTGCGTCGGTTCATCCACGACCAGCACGACACCTACTTCTCGCGTTTTTCGGATCGGGACACGCTGCACGACGCCTTCGTCACCAGCGTGTCGCACGACGTCCGCGCTGCGGCGCCACGCATCTCCGTACCGACGCTCCTGATCGCGGCGCAGCGCGACGACATCACCCCGATCGAAGCCGAGCGGGAGCTGGCGGGGATGTTCTCGGATGCCGCACTCGTCGAGATCGCCGACGTGGGGCACCTCATCCACTACGAGGCGCCGGCCGAGGCCGCCGGCGCGATTCGCCGCTTCCTCAGGACTCCCGTCGCGCCAGGCCGATAAGGCCCGCCACGCGGAACGGGATGACCTCGCCCATGGCCAGCGATGTCTCGGTGCGCTCCACACCTTCGATCGACAGGATGCGGGCATCCGTGTCGAAGAGGTGACGAGCGTCGCGACAGGCCACGCGGGCGAGGATGTCGATCGAACCGCTGAGCCCGTGGGCCTGCACGACCTCCGGCACGCGGGAGAGCTCGGCGATGATCCGTGCCATCTCCGTCTGGCGGACCCCGATGCTCACGAACGCCTGCAGCGGGAAGCCGAGCACCTCGGTCGAGAAGGCCCGCTCGTAAGCCTGGAACACGCCGGTCTGCTCGAGCCTGGCCATGCGCGCCTGGATCGTATTGCGTGACAGACGCAGCCTCTCGGCGAGCGCGACCACGGTGATGCGCGGGTCTTCGGAGAGAGCGGTGAGCAGTTCGAGATCGACACGGTCAAGCACGGGCATAGTGCCACACGTTAGCAGGTGACATTGTGCCCTTGCTGAGCAACATGCTCAGCGTCGCCGAACATGCTTGAGCGAGGTGTTAGGTCGACGTACGCTCGACACAAGGCCGACATCGCTGTCGCGCCCCGTGCCAGCCCCACAAGGGCGACGCGTCAGGAGGACACCGATGTCACCGAACACCACCCCCATCGTCGACACCGAACACGATCTCGAAATGGTCGAACGCGTCCTCGGTCCGGACGGCACACGCGTGCCGAATCCCGACCTCGACCCGTTCCTCTCCGACATCGACGACCAGGCCCTGCTCGACCTGCACCGCGACATGCTCGTGCTGCGTCGTATCGACAGCGAGGGCGTTGCGCTGCAGCGCCAGGGTCAGTTGGGCCTGTGGGCGCCCTGCAACGGCCAGGAGGCCGCGCAGATCGGCACCGGCCGAGCCCTCGCCGCGCAGGACTTCGTGTTTCCCAGTTACCGCGAGCACGGCGTGATGTACACCCGTGGTGCCGAACCAGGCGACTACGTGCGCATGTGGCGTGGGGAAGAGGGTGCGGCGTACGACCCGGCCCGGATCGGTATGGCGCCCCTGCAGATCATCATCGGTGCGCAGACGCTGCACGCCGTCGGCTACGGCATCGGCATCCAGCACGACGGTACGGACGAGGTCGCGGTCAGCTACTTCGGCGACGGCGCCACCAGTCAGGGCGATGTGAACGAGGCGATGGTCTTTGCCGCCTCGTTCCGCGCTCCGGTGGTGTTCGTGTGCCAGAACAACCACTGGGCGATCTCCGAACCGGTCGGTCTGCAGTCGCAGTATCCGCTCGCGGGCCGGGCGCCGGCCTTCGGCATCCCCAGTGTGCGCGTCGACGGCAATGATGTTCTCGCCTGCCTCGCCGCCATGCGCTGGGCACTCGGCCACGCGCGCTCGGGCAAGGGACCCGCGTACATCGAGGCCGTCACCTACCGCATGGGGCCGCACACCACGGCCGACGACCCGAAGCGGTACCGCGACGAGGCCGAGCTCGAGCAGTGGCGTCGGCGCGACCCGATCGCCCGCCTGGAGGCGTACCTGCACGCCAAGGGGTTGCTGGATCAGGCACATCACGACGCCGTCCAGGCAGAAGCGGACCGCGTCGCCAAGGAGATGCGCGCCGCCTGCCTCGGGATGACCACCCGGCCGCCGCTCGCGGTCTTCGACGGGGTATACGCCGAGCCGCACTCGGGTCTCGAGCGTCAGCGCGACCAGTACGCCGCGTACCTCGCCGCGTTCGAGGAGGCCTGAGATGACCCAGATGACATTGGGCAAGGCCCTCACCGCTGGCCTGCGCCAGGCGATGCGCGACGACGACAAGGTCGTGCTGCTCGGGGAGGACATCGGAAAGCTCGGCGGCGTGTTCCGCATCACCGATGGCCTGCTCGACGAGTTCGGCGCGAAGCGCGTGATCGACACGCCGCTGGCGGAGTCGGGCATCGTCGGCACGGCCGTCGGGCTGGCGTTCCGCGGGTACCGGCCGGTCGTCGAGATTCAGTTCGACGGATTCGTGTACCCGGCTTTCGACCAGATCGTCTCCCAGGTCGCCAAGTTGCACTACCGCACCCAGGGCAGTGTGAAGATGCCGATCACGATCCGTATTCCGTGGGCAGGGGGTATCGGCGCGGCCGAGCACCACTCCGAGTCGCCGGAGGCGTACTTCGTGCACACCGCCGGCTTGCGCGTGATCGCGGTGTCGAACCCCGAGGACGCGTACCGCTGTCTGCGGCAGGCGATCGCCTCGGATGACCCGGTGATCTTCTTCGAGCCCAAACGGCTCTACCACCACAAGGGCGAGGTCGACCTCGAGGCGCCGCTCGCCGACGCCGCGCCTATGGGCCTGGCCCGAGTCGTGCGAGCGGGAACGGATGCCACGCTCATCACGTACGGCGCGATGGTCGGTACCGCGATGGATGCGGCCGCCGCGGCGGAGGACGAGGGCGTGTCGCTGGAGGTCATCGACCTGCGCTCGATCTCACCGGTCGACTATGACACCGTGAACGCCGCGGTGCGGCGCACCGGACGCGTCGTCGTCGCGCACGAGGCCTCGCGTGAGGCCGGGGTCGCTGCCGAGGTGATCGCGAGCATCACGGAGAACTGCTTCGAGTACCTCGAGGCGCCGCCGCTGCGGGTCACCGGCCATGACGTGCCCTACCCGCCGGCGAAGCTCGAGAAGTACCACCTGCCGGATCTCGATCGTCTCCTCGACGCGGTCGACCGGCTCTTGGACCGCCCCAACAGCCTGACCGACAGCACGAAAGGTGCACAGCGATGATCGCCGAGTTCCATCTTCCCGATCTGGGTGAGGGACTCACCGAGGCCGAGGTCGTCCAGTGGCTGGTCGCGCCGGGCGACGCTGTCGCGCTGAACCAGACCCTTGCCGAGGTCGAGACGGCCAAGGCCGTGGTCGAGCTGCCTTCACCGTATGAGGGGACGGTCACCGATCTGCACGCGCAGGCCGGAGACACCGTCGCCGTCGGCGCTCCGCTGATCGCGTTCGACGTCGCCGGCACTGAGCCGGAGGGCGACTCGGGCCCGGCGGCCGAGGATGCCGAGAAGGCCCAGCCCAATCTCGTCGGCTACGGCGCGGCACCGGCCTCAAGCGGTCGACCTGCACGCAGGGCGCGTCGCGCGGGCACGGCGGCCACCGACCAGCACGAGACGGCCGTGCTCGCCGATGCGCCGCACGACGTGCTCCCGGAGACCGAAGCCGAGCCCACCACAGGGGAGCGCCCGCGCTCGACGCCGCCGGTGCGGGCGCACGCGAAGCGGCTGGGCATCGACCTCGTGCTCGTCGCGGCTGAGGTCGGTGACCGGGTGATCACCCGCGCCGACGTCGACGCCTACGCAGAGCGGGTCGGCGCTGCCACATCGGTGACGACGCCGGCGCCCGTGCCGGCCGTCCCCGCGAACGCCGCCGCGCTGTCGCCCGAGCAGCGGGAGACCCGGATCCCGATCCGCGGGGTGCGCAAGCACACCGCAGCAGCCATGGTGCAGAGCGCCTTCACCGCGCCTCACGTCACCACCTTCCACACCGTTGACGTGACGGCGACGATGGAGCTGATCGAGCAACTGCGCGCGGACAAGCGGCTGTCGGGTCACCGGATCGGGCCGCTGGTCGTGATCGCCAAGGCCGCTGTCCTTGCCCTGGGGCGCAACCCCTCGCTCAACGCCCGCTGGGACGAGCAGGCGGGCGAGATCGTGGAGCATCACTTCGTGGATCTCGGCATTGCGGCCTCCACTGACCGCGGTCTCATCGTGCCCAACATCCGCGATGCCGACCGGATGTCACTGACCGAACTCGCCGACGCGCTGCAGGCGCTCACCGAAACCGCGCGGTCGGGAAAGACGAGTCCCGCAGAGCTCGCAGGCGGCACCTTCTCGATCACCAACATCGGTGTGTTCGGCATCGACGCCGGCACCCCGATCCTGCCGCCGGGGCAGTCCGGCATCCTCGCCGTCGGTGCCGTGCGCCGTCAGCCGTGGGAGTACGGCGGCGAGATCGCGCTCCGTCAGATGATGACCCTGAGCCTGTCGTTCGACCACCGCCTGGTCGATGGCGCTGAGGGGGCGAAGTTCCTCAAGGACGTCGCCGACATCCTCGAGCAGCCGGGTCGAGCCCTGCTGTTCTGAACGTGCAGACGAGCTGAACCGTGCGGGTGGGCGCCTCAGGCATCCGCCCGCACGGCCGCTTCGGCCATGGCCGCCAACACCGCGGCCGTGTGTGCGGTGGCGCGCGACGCGGCACGGGTGCTGTGCGGTGTGGAGTTGATCAGGCCGAAGCAGGCCTGCACGCGCAGACGCAGCGCATCCGGCGAGTCGTCGCGCAGCGCACCCAGCGCATCGATCCAGAGGGCGATGTAGATGCGCTGCAGACGGCGCACCTCCGCGCGGTCGGCGGGGGAGAGGTGGGCGAGATTGTGGTCTTGCACGCGGATGACATCTGCGTTGTGCAGGGCGAAGTGCACGTGGAATGCGATCAGTTCGTGCATCCGTCGCTGCTCGTCCTCTGCCGCGGCGAACACCGCGCTGCCCCCGATGACCAGACGTTCGCTCACGCCCACCAGCACCGCGCCGAGCAGCGCCTGCTTGCCGGAGAAGTGACGGTACACAGCCGGACCGGAGACGCCGACGGCCGCACCGATGTCTTCGAGGCTCACACCGGGGTATCCGCGCTCGGCGAACAGGCGAGCCGCCGCAGCCAGAATCGCGTCGGTGCGCTCTGCCTTGGCCCGGTCTCGGGCCGTCTCGGTGCTTGTCATCTCGGTTAATCCTCGCTAACCTGAATCATCGGGTTAGTGAACACTAACCGACTTGGCGGGCTGACCGCCAGAGTCAACGTGAGTCGAGGAGGACGCACGATGCCGGCCACGCAGAGGGAACTCGCCGAAGAGCTCGATGCCCGCCTCGCGCAGACCGCTCTCGGCGGGCCAGAAGCGTCGCGGGAACGCCACGTCGCACGCGGCAAGATGCTGCCCCGCGACCGCGTCGCCCGCGTGCTCGACGAGGGGAGCCCGTTCATCGAGATCGCCCCGCTCGCCGCGAACGGTCTCTACGACGACCAGGCCCCCGCCGCCGGCGTCATCGCCGGCATCGGCCTCGTACACGGGCGGCACGTGATGGTGGTGTGCAATGACCCGACAGTGAAGGGCGGAACCTACTACCCGCTGACGGTCAAGAAGCACCTTCGTGCGCAGGAGATCGCGCTGGAGAACCGGCTGCCGTGTCTCTACCTCGTCGACTCCGGCGGGGCGTTCCTGCCCAAGCAGGATGAGGTGTTCCCTGACCGCGATCACTTCGGTCGCATCTTCTACAACCAGGCGCGCATGTCAGCAGCAGGCATTCCCCAGTTGGCAGCCGTGCTCGGCTCCTCTACAGCCGGCGGCGCGTATGTGCCCGCGATGAGCGATGAAACGGTAATCGTCCGCAACCAGGGGACGATCTTCCTCGGCGGGCCGCCGCTGGTGAAGGCCGCAATCGGCGAGGTGGTCACCGCCGAGGAACTGGGCGGAGGAGAACTGCACGCCCGGCGCTCCGGTGTCGTCGACCACCTCGCCGAGGACGACGAGCACGCTCTCGAGATCCTCCGCGACATCGTCGCAACGCTGCCCGCAGCGCAGGCACCGGCGTGGGTCGTCGAGCCCTCGCGCGCACCGGCGGTGACCGGCAGCCTGTACGACGTCGTGCCCGTCGATGTGAACGCGGCGTATGACGTACACGAGGTCATCGACCGCCTCGTCGATGCCGAGAGCGTGCGGGAGTTCAAGGCCGAATACGGCACCACCCTCGTCACCGCCTTCGCACGTCTGCACGGCCATCCGGTGGGCATCCTCGCCAACAACGGCGTGCTCTTCGGCGAGTCCGCGGTCAAGGGGGCGCACTTCATCGAGCTGTGCGATCAGCGGGGCATCCCGCTGCTGTTCCTGCAGAACATCACCGGATTCATGGTCGGCACCGATGCCGAGGCGGGCGGCATCGCCAAGGACGGCGCCAAGATGGTCACTGCTGTCGCGACCACGCGCGTGCCCAAACTGACCGTCATCATCGGCGGCTCCTTCGGAGCCGGCAACTACTCCATGTGCGGCCGCGCGTACTCGCCGCGGTTCCTGTGGAGCTGGCCGGGCAGCCGCATCTCTGTGATGGGTGGGCCGCAGGCCGCATCCGTTCTCGCCACCGTCAAAGAAGACCAACTCGTGGCGCGAGGCGAGGGATGGGGTGCCGACGAGCGCACCGCCTTCGAGGCGCCGATCCGCGAACAGTACGAACACCAGGGCGACCCGTACTACGCGACCGCTCGATTGTGGGACGACGGCATCATCGACCCCGACCGCACGCGTGACCTCCTCGGTCTCGCCCTCGACGTCGTCTCCCGCAGCCCCCTGCCCGAACCGCGCTTCGGCGTCTTCCGGATGTGACCCATGAGCATCATCTTTGACACCGTTCTGATCGCCAATCGTGGCGAGATCGCCCGCCGAGTGATCCGCACGCTGCGAGCCCTCGGCATCCGCAGTGTCGCGGTCTACAGCGACGCCGATGCCGACGCGCCGCACGTGCGCGAGGCTGACGAAGCCGTGCACATCGGGGGATCGGCCGCCGCAGACTCCTATCTGCGCGTCGACGCCGTCATCGCAGCCGCCCGTGCCACGGGGGCCCAGGCGATCCACCCGGGCTACGGCTTCCTCTCCGAGAGTGTCGCGCTCGCGCAGGCGTGTGCGGACGCGGGGATCGTGTTCATCGGCCCGTCGGCGCAGGCGCTGGAGATCATGGGGGACAAAGCCCGCGCCCGTGACCACGTGTCACAGCATGGCGTCCCCGTCGTTCCTGGATTCCACGCTCAGGGAATGGACGATACCCAGATCCGTGCGCGCGCCGACGAGGTGGGCTATCCGCTGCTGATCAAGCCGACCGCCGGTGGCGGCGGAAAGGGCATGGAGATCGTCACCGCGGGCGACGCACTCGCGCCCGCTCTGGCCACCGCACGCCGGGTCGCGACGGCCGCCTTCGGCGATGATGTCCTGGTGCTCGAGCGCCTGGTCACACGGCCGCGGCACATCGAGGTTCAGGTCTTCGGCGACACGCACGGCACCGTCGTCGCGTTCGGTGAGCGCGAGTGCACCCTGCAGCGACGTCACCAGAAGGTCATCGAGGAGGCGCCGGCAGCGCACCTGCCCGAGGCGGTGCGGACGCGTCTGCTCGAGGCCGCCGTCGCCGCCGCGCGGAGCGTGCAGTATGTCGGCGCAGGGACCGTGGAGTTCCTGGTCGAGGCTGACACTGTCGATGAGGTCTTCTTCATCGAGATGAACACCCGCCTGCAGGTGGAGCATCCGGTCACCGAGGAGGTCACCGGCCTCGACCTCGTCGCACTGCAGCTGCAGGTCGCCGCCGGCGGCGCGCTGCCGGAGCCGCCCGACGTGCGCGGGCACGCTGTGGAGGCGCGGGTGTACGCCGAGTCGCCCGAACGCGGCTTCCTGCCGTCGACGGGCCGCGTTCTGCTCTTCGACGCGCCCCCGGGCGTGCGCGTGGATGCTGCCATCGAGACGGGTTCGGAGGTCACCGGGTTCTACGACCCGATGATCGCGAAGGTGATCGCGGTCGGTCCGGATCGGGAGACCGCGCTGCGGCGCCTGGACCTCGCTCTCGCGCGCACCGTCGTGCTGGGGGTGGACACGAACATCGCCTTCCTGCGCGCCCTGTGCCAGAACGATCGTGTCGTCACCGGCGATCTCGACACGGGCCTCATCGAGACCTTGCTCCCGCTGCCCACCTCCGAACCGACGGAGCTGATGTTGGCCGCCGCAGCGCATGCGGTGACGCACACACGCCGCGCGGGCGCTGACGAGTTGTGGCAGAAGCTGCCGGGATGGCGGCTCGGAGCGCAGGCATCGCTGCCACGGACCTTCTTCCTCACGGACGACGATGCGGTCGTGGAGGCCCCCGCGGCCTACACCCATCGCATCCCCGTGCGCATTGATGACGACGGCGCGATCTGGGTGTCGGCCGAGGGCGTCACCCAGCGGCTGCGTCCGCTGTCCCGGCGGGAGCGTCTGCGGCGACGGTTGGCGGAGCGCAGCGTCGCCGCCGGCCCCCGGGAACCGGAGGGGCGCGCCCCCATGCCGGGCAGCGTCGTCGCGGTGCACGTCGCCGACGGCGACACGGTCAGCGCCGGCGACCCGCTCGTCTCGATCGAGGCGATGAAGATGGAGCATCCGGTGCTCGCGCCGCACAACGGCACGGTGCATCTGCTGGTCGCCGTGGGCGATCAGGTGCGGCGCGACCAACCCGTCGCCCGCGTCAGCGAAGAGGAGAACGCATGAGCGAGAACCAGTCCCTGGCCGACCTGAACGAGGATGAGCGCGAGCTCGCCGGAATGGTGCGCGAGTTCGCCGAGCAGGTGGTGGCGCCGCAGGCCTATGAGGCCGACCGCACGCACACGCTCAACATCGACGTCGTGCGCCAGATGGGCGACCTCGGCCTGTTCGGTCTGCCGTTCCCCGAGGAGCACGGCGGACAGGGCGGCGACTACCTCGCGCTCGGCATCGCGATCGAGGCGCTCGCGCGGGTCGACCAGTCGATCGCGATCACGCTGGAGGCCGGTGTCAGCCTTGGCGCCATGCCGATTCACCGGTTCGGCACCGAGGAGCAGAAGGCCGAGTACCTGCCCTCTCTGCTCGCGGGCGAGGCCCTGGCGGGATTCGGCCTCACCGAGCCTGAGGCCGGGAGCGACGCCGGCGCTACCCGCACGACAGCGCGCCTGGACGGCGGCGAATGGGTGATCGACGGGACCAAGCAGTTCATCACCAACTCCGGTACCCCGATCACCCGTTTCGTGACGGTGACCGCCGTCACCGGGGAGAGCGAGGGACGCAAGGAGATCTCGACGATCATCGTCCCCAACGGGACCCCCGGATTCACCGTCGAGCCCGCGTACGACAAGGTCGGCTGGAACGCCTCCGACACGCATCCGCTCACACTGCAGGGTGTGCGGGTGCCTGAGGGCAACCTGCTGGGTGTGCGCGGGCACGGCTTCCGCAACTTCCTCAGCATCCTCGACGAGGGACGCATCGCCATCGCGGCCCTCGCCACGGGCGCGGCGGAGGGATGCCTCGAGGCCGCGGTCGACTACGCCCGACAGCGCACCGTGTTCGGCGCCGCGCTCAGCACCCGCCAGAACGCCCAGTTCACGCTCGCGCGCATGCGCGCCCGTGTGCACACGGCGCGTCTGGCCTGGCACCACGCCGCTCGCCTGCGGGATGCGGGCAAGCCGTTCGCGGAAGAGGCCGCCATCGCCAAGCTCGTCGCTGGCGATGCCGCGATGGACAACGCGCGCGATGCGACGCAGATCTTCGGTGGCAACGGGTTCATGAACGAGTACCCGGTCGCGCGTCACTACCGCGACTCGAAAATCCTCGAGATCGGCGAGGGCACCACCGAGGTGCAACTGCTCGTCATCGCCCGCGCGCTGGGCCTCGCCGGGTAGCGTGGCGCCATGACCGACATCGTCCAGCGAGGGTTGTACTACGAAGAGTTCGAGGCCGGTGCGCGGTACCTGCATCGGCCGGGCCGCACGGCGACCGAGGCCGACAACGTGCTGTTCACGACGCTCACCATGAACACGCAGGCGTTGCACCTGGACGCGGCGTTCGCCGCCGCTCAGCAGCCGTTCGGGCAGCGCCTGATGAACTCGATGTGGACTCTGTCGACGATGGTGGGCGCCTCGGTCGCCCAGCTCACCCAGGGCACTCTGGTGGCGCAGCTCGGCCTGGGTGAGATCGCCTTCCCGCATCCGCTGTTCGCCGGTGACACGTTGTACACCGAGAGCGTCATCACCGCGAAGCGGCTCTCCTCGTCGCGTCCGGGACAGGGCGTCGTGACGATCGCGCACACCGGGCGCAATCAAGACGGCACGGTCGTCGCGACCGCCACCCGCACCGTGCTCGTGCACTGTATGCCGAACAGGGAATGATCATGTTCGACCTCGGCCCCGCGCTCCTCTTCTGCCCCGCTGACCGTCCGGAGCGCTTCGCCGGCGCCCTGGCCAAGGCGGATGCGGTGATCCTCGACCTCGAAGATGCGGTGCTGCCGGAGGCAAAGGCCCAGGCGCGCTCGAACATCGTTGCTGCCGAGCTTGATCCGGCGCGCGTCATCGTCCGTGTGAACGCGCCCGACACGACCGAGTTCGGCGCCGACCTGGATGCCCTCGCCCGCACGCCGTTCCGCACCGTGATGGTGGCGAAGACCGAAGACGCGGATGCCCTCGACGTCTTCGGGGCCGGGTACGACCTGCTGGCATTGTGTGAGACGGCGCGCGGCATTCACGCCGCCGGTCGCATGGCCGCGCATCCCCACGTCACCGGTCTCATGTGGGGCGCGGAGGATCTCGTGGCATCGTTGGGCGGCACGTCGAGCAGGTTCGCCGACGGTCGGTACCGCGACGTCGCCCGCGTCGCGCGCGCTCAGGTGCTGCTCGCCGCTGGCGCGCACGGCAAGGGAGCGATCGACGCCGTGCATCTCGACATCGCCGACCTGGAGGGTCTGCAGGACGAGGCCATCGATGCCGCCGCATCCGGTTTCCGCGCCACAGCGTGCATCCACCCGTCACAGGTCGCGACGATCCGCGACGCCTACCGACCGGGTGCCGACGCCGTGGCGTGGGCCCGCGCTGTGCTGGCTGCCGCCGCGGGCGAACGCGGCGTGTTCCGCTTCGAGGGGCGGATGATCGATGAGCCGGTGCTGCGCCACGCACGCTCGCTGATCGCGCGGGCAGGCTGACGCGAGTGGTCAGCCCAGACTGGCCGTGAAGGCGTCGACGACCGCGCTGAAATGGGGCAGGTCCTGCGGCCGGTGCTGCGCACCTTCGAGCACGACATGCTCGGCGCCGAGGTGGACAAGGCGCTCTGCGATGTACTCGTACTCGTCGTTCCAGCCGCCAGTGACGACGAGAATCGGCGTGTCCTGCAACATCTGCTCGCGAAGACCGTTGCCCCAGGGCAGAGGCGTTCGTGCCCAATGCTCCGCGACGGGCCGCTCCGTCTCCCAGTGCGCAGCGTTGAAGGATCCGCCGAACATGAGCGGACGGATGATGCCCCAGAAGCCAAGCAGGTCGCCTGTTGCCGCAAGGCTACGCGCCTCGCTGACGGCGCTGATGTGTCGCTCGATCGCCTCGTTCCCACGCACGAGATCGTAGAGCGCTGGCTCTACCAGCACGAGAGCCGCCGGATGAAGGGTCGGCGTCGCGAGCGCCGCGCTTACCCCGAGGATCGAATGCGCGAACAGGATGGGACTTCCAGAGACCTGCGCGGCGATCAGCGTCGCCTGTGCAGGCGGAGCCTGATCTGTCGGCAGTGGCACGAACTCATCCGCATCGACCCGCGCGGAGGGCCAGGCCCGCTGCGCGGGGCGGCTGGCGCTGTGGGCGAACGCGCGACGTGTGCTCATTGCAGCCATCGTAGGCTGGTGACATGGCGGAGAAGTCCTGGTCCCTGAGTCGCGCGCTGCGTGGCATGTTCGTCAAGCCCACGATCGACGAGACGACGTGGGAAGACTTGGAGACGGCGCTGCTCGGTGCCGACTTCGGCCCTGACATCACCGAGCGACTCATCGACGAGTTGCACGAGAAAGTCGATCGTTACCGCACGACCGATCCGAAGGATCTTCAGCGGATGCTGCGCGAGACGCTCGAGGAGCACTTCGCCAAGTTCGACACCACCCTCAAACTCACCGAGCGCCCGGCCGTCGTGCTGGTCGTCGGCGTCAACGGAGTGGGCAAGACCACGACGATCGGCAAGTTCACCAAGTTCCTGCGCGGCTACCAGCGCAGTGTGGTCGTCGGCGGAGCCGACACGTTCCGTGCGGCAGCCGTCGACCAACTGGCGACGTGGGCGCAGCGCGGGGGAGCGGCGATGGTGCGTCCGCAGCACGAGGGGCAGGACCCGGCATCCGTCGCCTTCCAGACTGTGGAGTACGCACAGCGCAACGGCACGGAGATCGCGATCATCGACACCGCTGGGCGGCTACAGACCAAGGGCGGACTCATGGACGAGCTGTCCAAGGTGCGCCGGGTGATCGAGAAGCTCGCCCCGATCAGCGAGGTGCTGCTCGTGCTCGATGCCACCACCGGGCAGAACGGCGTCGCACAGGCGGAGGCATTCCTGCAGCACGCCGGCGTCACGGGGCTCGTGATCACGAAGCTCGACGGATCCGCCAAGGGCGGTTTCGTACTCAACGTGCAGGAGCGCACGGGCATCCCCGTCAAGCTTCTCGGACAGGGCGAGGGCATCGACGACCTCACCGGTTTCACCCCGCACGTGTTCGTCTCGTCGTTGGTCGGCGCGTAGGGCTACCGCCCGACGCGGCAGGCTGGTTTCATAGCGATATGGCGATCGAACACGACTACTTCGGACTGCTCTCCTCCGGCCCGGACGGATCGATCTTCTGGACGGAGCGCGTCGAATTCGGCGACCAGTCCGTCACCGTCGACCTGACCGCCCCTGACCAGGAGGACGTCTCTCCGACGGCTCTGGATGTAGCTGCCGGACTCATCGCGGGCCTGGAGAACGTGGATGCGACTGCCCGACGGGGCATGCTCGCCGAGGTCGATGACCGCACCAGTGAGGTGACCGAGTACATCCTGCAGCAGCAGGAGCACTACGGTGAAGACCTCGCCGACGTGCTCGTGGATGTCAGCGGTGACGCCGCTGTCGACATCATCCGATCGCTCCGGCTGATGAGCATGACGATCCTCGCCGACGAGCACGGCGGGGCCGAGCCGTTCGCGGTTCTCGAGTACGCGCTCGACGGCGACACCGAAGACGATGTGCTGCTGGTCAATCTCGGATCCGACGGCGCAGTGCTCTCGGTGATGAGCGCCGACTGACACTCATCACCGAACGGCCTCACACGGCCTGGGCGAAACCCTGCTCGACGCCGTCGGCGATGTGCGTGAGATGAGCGGGGATCTCACGACCCTTTGAGAGCATCGACTGCGCCCACAGGCGCCCGGCTCGGTACGACGAGCGGACGAGCGGCCCAGCGAGCACACCGAGGAAGCCGATCTGCTCGGCTTCCTGCTTGAACTCGACGAACTCCGCCGGCTTCACCCAGCGCGCTACCGGGAGATGGCGCGGTGAGGGGCGCAGATACTGCGTGATCGTGATGATGTCGCATCCGGCGTCGTGCAGGTCGTGCAGCGCTTGGATGACCTCTTCCGGCTCTTCACCCATACCCAGGATGAGATTCGACTTCGTGATCAGCCCGGCGTCACGCGCCTGCGTCAAGACGCCCAGGGAGCGCTCGTAGCGGAAGGCCGGACGGATGCGTTTGAAGATGCGGGGCACCGTCTCGACGTTGTGCGCGAAGACCTCGGGTCGTGCCTCGAAGATCTGCCCGAGGTAGTCCGGGTTGCCGCCGTGGTCGTTCGCCAGCAGCTCCACACCGGTGTTCGGATTCTGCGCGTGAATCTGCCGCACGGTCTCGGCGTTCAGCCAGGCACCCGTGTCGGGCAGATCATCGCGCGCCACGCTCGTGACCGTGGCGTAGCGCAGCCCCATGCGGGTCACGCTCTCGGCGACGCGACGCGGCTCGTCGGTGTCGTAGTCGGCGGGCTTGCCGGTGTCGATCTGGCAGAAGTCGCAGCGGCGGGTGCACTGCGAGCCACCGATGAGGAAGGTCGCCTCACGGTCTTCCCAGCACTCGTAGATGTTGGGGCAGCCGGCCTCCTGGCACACCGTGTGCAGGCCCTCATCCTTCACGAGGGAGTGCAGGGCGGTGTACTCGGGGCCCATCTTCGCCTTGGTGCGGATCCACTCCGGCTTGCGCTCGATCGGGGTCTCGGCGTTGCGGATCTCGAGCCGGAGCAGCTTGCGGCCGTCGGGGGCGGCGCTCACGCGACGACCTCCGTGGCGTACTCGGCCGCGAAGGCATCCGACACGGCCTGCACCAGATCGGCGGGGGAGACCTCTGCACCCGCGACCTCGCTGACGGTCGTCACTCCGGCATCCGTGATGCCGCAGGGAATGATGCCACGGAAGCCCGCGAGCGTGTTGTCGCAGTTGATTGCGAAGCCGTGCATCGTCACTCCCTGCTGCACGCGCACGCCGATCGCGGCGACCTTGTCCTCGCTGAGGGGACGGCGTACCCACACGCCACTGCGTCCCTCGACCTGGTAGCCGTCGACGCCGAACGGTGCGAGCACGTCGATCAGCACGCGCTCGATGCGGCGTACATGCGCGACGACGTCGATCGGTTCGATGAGGCGAACGATCGGGTAGCCGACGAGCTGACCCGGGCCATGCCAGGTGATCTTTCCGCCGCGGTCGACATCGACGACCGGAGTGCCATCCTGGGGGCGCTCGTGCGCTTCGGTGCGCTTGCCAGCCGTGTAGACGGCTTCGTGCTCGAGCAGAAGAAGGGTGTCAGGGCGGGCGCCGGAGACGACGTCGGCGTGGATGCGGCGCTGCAACTCCCACCCATCGAGATAGGGGACGAAGTGCGGGGCAATGCCCTCGACGCGGACATCGAGCATGAGATCCTCCATGTTGTTGGACTCAGTACAAGTAAGGGGTCGGGGAAACGATACGCCCGACAGCGCGGGAAAGCCAACCGGCACGCCATTACGCTGTCGACATGAGTACAGCTCCCCGTGCCGGTCGCCCACGCGCCTCGTCGCGAGAGACGCTCGCCGAGGCTGCCAGCGAGCTCTTCCTCGAGCAGGGATACGAGGCGACCTCGATCGCCGACATCACCCGCCGCGCAGGGGTCAGCCGCTCCAGCTTCTTCAACTACTTCTCGTCCAAGAGCGACGTGCTGTGGTCGGGATTGGATGCCCGCATCGACGCGGCACTGGTCGCCCTGAGCGATCTCGGCACGGATGCCGACGGCCCGGTCGCCCGACGCGCGCTGATCGGCATCATCCAGGACTTCGCTCCCGATCCGCTCGCGCTCGCGCTGCGCAACGCGCAGGCGATGGGGCTCGAAGAAGAGTTGCTGCGCGACACCGGGCTGCGCCATGCGCGGATCGCCGGCGGCGTGGCATCCGCTGCGTGCGCCACGGGCGTCTCTGCGGTGCGTGCCGAGGTGCTGGGAGCGGCATGGGCTGCCGCTGTCATGTCATCGCTGCGAGTCTGGGCGGAACAGGGCGCGGGCCAGGCGTCGCTGGAAGAGTGCTT
Organism: Microbacterium istanbulense; assembly: GCF_037204145.1. NCBI lineage: Bacteria > Bacillati > Actinomycetota > Actinomycetes > Micrococcales > Microbacteriaceae > Microbacterium > Microbacterium istanbulense. Next base: position 80,343 of record NZ_JBBDGN010000008.1, on the reverse strand, counting down.
CGACGAGGCGCTGCGCAGCGTGTACGACCTTCCGTGGGGGTGAGTGGACGATTCCGGTCCTGCCGGACAGGTCATGAGTGAACACACCTCTGGAAGGGGACCGCTCATGAACACCGACCCGCTTGACGCCCTGCTCAGTGATTCGGCGCCGCCATCCCGCGAACTCACGACCGCGGACGTGCGCACGATGCTCCGCGAGTCGCGCATAGCGAGCGCACCGCCACGTCGCCGGCGCCGGATCCTCGCGTTCTCGGCGATCGGCGCGACGGTGCTCGCGGGCGCGGCTGGCACGGCGGCGGCGAACTCGTCGTGGATCTGGGCGGATGGGCACAATCCGGAGTGGAGCTACACCTACACGGCGCCCACGTGGGGGCAGTGCGAGTTGCGCTACGGAAATCTCGACACATACAACTTCTGGGAGCGCGCCGAAGTCGAACGCATCATGGATGAACTCTTCGCCGACCCCGACTTGGCCGCCACGGCGGCCCCGCTTGTCGCCGAGTACGAAGAATGGTGGCAGCAGCAGGCGCTCAAGGATCCCGCGTTGGGGGAAGACCCCCGCAAGGAGGACCTGATCGCATGGTTCGCGAACGATGCGGCGGTGATGGACCTCATCCACGAAGCCCTGCTCGACAACGGCTACTCACCCGCAGAACAGCAGGGCGTGTCGGGGTCGACCAGTCAAGTGCATTGCGACCGTGAGGACTGGGGCGGGCCGGAGGATGCCGGATGAGCCCACGCGAGGACGCCCGGCTGCTCGCTGCGTTCGAGGCGTCGGCGTCCGATGTGCTCGCCTACCTCGAGCGACGCGCTGGCAAAGACGATGCACCGGACCTGCTCGGCGAGGCGATGGTCGTCGCCTGGCGCCGCGTGCGCGAGCTGCCGTCCGAGCCGGAACGGGCGCGGATGTGGCTGTTCGGGATCGCACGCGGCGCATTGCTCAACCACGCGCGCGGGGAGCGGCGTCGCTGGGCGTTGGCGGATCGCATCCGGCTCCACGAGCGGGACACCTCGGTGGCGCCGCCGGCCGATGAGGGTGCCGAGGTGCGGGATGCCATCGCGCGGCTCGATCCTGACCTCGCCGAGCTCGTGCGTCTCGTGCACTGGGAGCGCCTGTCCCTTGTGGAGGCGGCGGAGTTGCTGGGCATCCCGGCATCCACCGCCCGCGGGCGCTACCAGCGTGCCAAAGAAGAACTACGCGCCGCGCTGAGAGCCCCGTCCCCGCTCGCGTAGAATCGGTAGCACCATGGCTACGTTTGGCACGCTCTCTGATCGGCTCACCGAGACCTTCCGCAACCTGCGCACGAAGGGAAAGCTCACCGCCGCTGACGTCGACGGCACCGTCCGCGAGATCCGTCGCGCGCTGCTGGACGCCGACGTCGCGCTCGTCGTCGTCAAGGACTTCACCGCGAAGGTGCGCGAGCGCGCCCTCGGCGACGAGGTCAACAAGGCGCTGAATCCTGCTCAGCAGGTCGTGCAGATCGTCAACGAGGAGCTCGTCGGCATCCTCGGCGGGGAACAGCGCCGGCTGGAGTTCGCGAAGAACCCGCCGACGGTGATCATGCTCGCCGGTCTTCAGGGGTCGGGTAAGACGACCTTCGCCGGCAAGCTCGCTAAGCAACTCGAGGGCGAGGGTCACACCCCGCTGCTCGTGGCCGCCGACCTGCAGCGTCCGAACGCAGTTACCCAGCTGCAGGTGATGGCTGAGCGCGCCGGTGCGGCGATCTATGCGCCCGAGCCGGGCAATGGGGTCGGCGACCCGGTCAAGGTCTCCAAGGACGGCGTGGAGTACGCCCGGCGTCAGCAGCACGATGTCGTCATCATCGATACGGCCGGACGCTTGGGCGTCGATGCCGAGCTGATGAAGCAGGCCTCCGACATCCGCAAGGCCACCTCGCCCGATGAGGTGCTGTTCGTCATCGACGCGATGATCGGTCAGGATGCTGTCAACACGGCCAAGGCCTTCCAGGACGGCGTCGACTTCACCGGCGTCGTGCTCTCGAAGCTTGACGGTGATGCTCGCGGTGGAGCTGCGCTGTCCGTGGCCTCCGTGACCGGCCGCCCCATCATCTTCGCCTCGACGGGAGAGGGGCTCGACGACCTCGAGCCGTTCCACCCCGACCGCATGGCGAGCCGCATCCTCGACCTCGGTGACATCCTCACCCTCATCGAGCAGGCCCAGCAGGCCTTCGATGAGGAAGAGGCGATGAAGGTCGCCGAGAAGCTCGCCAACGAGGCCTTTACGCTCGAGGACTTCCTCGACCAGCTTCAGCAGATGAAGAAGATGGGCTCCATGAAGAAGATGCTGGGCATGCTGCCCGGCATGGGCCAGATGAAGCAGCAGCTCGAGGACTTCGACGAGCGCGAGATCGACCGCACCGAGGCGATCATCCGCTCGATGACCCCGGGGGAGCGCCGCAATCCCAAGGTGCTCAACGGTTCGCGCCGCCTGCGCATCGCCCGCGGTTCTGGCATGACCGTCACCGACGTGAATCAGCTCGTGCAGCGCTTCGAGCAGGCGGCGAAGATGATGAAGACCGTGGCACGCGGCGGCACCCCGAATATCCCAGGCATGGGCCCGATGGGTGCCATGGGGCGCCCTGGCGCATCCAGCAAGCGGGGAAAGAAGGGCGGCAAGGCGAAGGGCGGTTCGCGTTCGGGCAACCCCGCCAAGCGCGCCGCCGAGAACGCCGGGCTTCCCACCGGTCCGGCCCAGCCCACCGGCTCCGGGTTCGGCCTGGGCGGCGCCGCGGCCAGCCAGCAGCCCAGCGAGGCGGATCTCGCCGAAATCCAGAAGCTCTTCGGCAAGCGCTGACGCCGACGGCATCCGCCCCACACGACCCCTCGCGCCCCGGTACCGACGCGGGCATGCGAAAGGCGGGCCCGGAGCGAACTCCGGACCCGCCTGATCAGTGACGCGTGATCACTTCACGTCGTCGTCGACCCAATCCATCGACTTGGTGACAGCCTTGCGCCACAGGCGCAGCTGGCGGTCGCGCTCGGCCTCGTCGAGCGTCGGCTCCCAGCGACGGTCCTCCTGCCAGTTGGCGGAGAGGTCGTCCAGGCCGCTCCAGAAGCCGACCGCGAGGCCGGCCGCGTAGGCGGCGCCCAGCGCGGTCGTCTCGGCCACGACGGGGCGCACCACCGGCACGCCCAGGACATCCGCCTGGAACTGCATGAGCGCGTCGTTGGCGACCATGCCGCCGTCGACCTTGAGCTCGGTGAGATCCACTCCGGCATCAGCGTTGACCGCGTCAAGCACGTCGCGAGTCTGGAAGGCGACGGCCTCCAGGGCGGCGCGCGCGATGTGGTTCTTGTTCGCGTAGCGGGTGAGGCCCACGATCGCGCCACGGGCATCCGGTCGCCAGTAGGGAGCGAACAGACCCGAGAAGGCGGGAACGATGTACACGCCGCCGTTGTCCTCGACCTGATCGGCGAGCTCTTCGACCTCGGGGGCCGAAGAGATGATGCCGAGCTGGTCACGCAGCCACTGGATGAGTGAACCGGTCACCGCGATCGAGCCCTCGAGCGCGTAGTGCGTCGGGCCATCGCCGAGCTTGTAGCCGACGGTGGTGAGCAGACCGTTCTTCGAGTGGACGATGTCCTCGCCCGTGTTGAAGATGAGGAAGCAGCCGGTGCCGTAGGTGTTCTTGCTCTCACCGGTCTTGAAGGCAGCCTGTCCGAACGTCGCCGCCTGCTGGTCGCCCAGGATGCCCGCGATCGGCGTCTCACGCAGCAGCGAGGAACCCTCGGCGGCGCCGTACACCTCGGACGAGGAGCGGATCTCCGGCATCATCGAGCGCGGCACGCCGAAGGCCTCGAGGATGTCGTCGCGCCACTCGAGCGTCTCCAGGTCCATGAACATGGTCCGTGAGGCGTTGGTCACGTCGGTCGCGTGCACGCCACCGTCGATACCGCCAGTGAGGTTCCACAGCACCCAGCTGTCGGTGGTGCCGAACAGCAGGTCGCCGGCCTCGGCCTTCTCGCGCGCGCCCTCGACGTTCTCGAGGATCCAGGCGATCTTCGTGCCCGAGAAGTAGGTCGCCAGGGGCAGGCCGACGATGTCCTTGAAGCGTTCCACACCGCCATCGGCCGCGAGGCGGTCGACGATCGGCTGCGTGCGGGTGTCCTGCCAGACGATCGCGTTGTACACGGGGACACCGGTGTTCTTGTCCCAGACGACGGCCGTCTCACGCTGGTTGGTGATGCCGACCGCGGCGATGTCGTGACGGGTGAGGTGCGCGCGGCTCAGCGCGAGCCCGATGACCTCCTGCACGTTGCGCCAGATCTCGGCGGCATCGTGCTCGACCCAGCCGGCCTTGGGCAGGATCTGCTCGTGCTCCTTCTGGCCGGTGGAGATGATGTTGCCCTTGCGATCGAAGATGATCGCACGGCTCGAGGTCGTTCCCTGGTCGATGGCGAGGATGTAGTCAGCCATAGTTTTTCTCCTTCGAAATGGCGGATGTGATCAGCTCAGGCGGCGAGGCCGAGCAGAACCGGTGCGGCGAGGGCGGCGATGGCGCCACCGATCAGCGGGCCGACGACGGGCACCCACGAGTAGGCCCAGTCGCTGGAGCCCTTGCCCTTGATGGGCAGGATGGCGTGCGCGATGCGCGGGCCGAGGTCACGTGCCGGGTTGATCGCGTAGCCGGTCGGGCCACCGAGCGAGGCGCCGATGCCGACGACGATCAGGGCGACGGGAAGCGCGGTCAGCGGGCCGAGGCCACCGGGAACGCCCACCTCGATGTCGCCGTAGTCCGCGAACGCGAAGATGGCGAAGACGAGCACGAAGGTACCGATGATCTCGGTGATGAGGTTGTGGCCGTACGAGCGGATCGCCGGGCCGGTGGAGAAGACGCCGAGCTTCGACGCCGGGTCCTCTTCAGCGTCGAAGTGCTGGCGGTATGCGGCCCAGCAGAGCACGGCGCCGACGATGGCGCCGATGAGCTCGGCCGCGGTGGCGACGAGGAACATCGTGAAGGTGATCTTGCCAGCGATGAGCAGGCCGATACCGACGGCGGGGTTGAGGATGGCGCCGGAGTATGCCGAGACGAGCACACCGGCGAAGACGGCGAGACCCCAGCCCCAGTTCACCATCAGGAAGCCGCCGCCGAAGCCCTTGGTCTTGGCCAGGACGACGTTCGCGACGACGCCACAACCGAGCAGGATCAGCATGGCGGTTCCGACGAGCTCGGAGAGGAAGTACAGCCCGAGGTTGACCTCTGTCATGTCTTCATTGACCTTTCTTGCGCCCGTTCACGGGTGAGCGGGTGTGTGTTGTGTTGTGTTGTGGATCGCCCTTGCGGGCGGTCTGCGCCGCTCAGTGGCGGGCAGGCAGGGTGATCGACAGCCCGTGGGCGTCGTTCAGGATCTCAGTGGCGGCGACGAGTTCTGCGTCGCGGCGCGCCTCGTCCCAACCCAGAAGCGGGGCGAGCGCGTCGGCGAGCTCGATGAGCACGGCGGCGTCGGCGTCACCGACGAAGGCGATGCTGGTGCGACGCAGCACGACGTCGGCGAGGTGCGCGACCAGCTCGTTCTCGACCATCCACGCCAGCTCACCCGTCGAGAGGGCGCCGTCAGCGAGGGGGCGGTCATCTGCGTCGGCCTGGACACGCTTCCACACTTCGGCGGCACGCGTGCCGTAGCGAGTGAGCAGCTGGTCGGCTCGTTGTGCGTCGGCGCCGGGCAGGTTGGCCTCCTGCCACATCTGGCGGGCGCGCACGGTCACGGGGAAGCCACGGCCCCCGCCGATGGGCATGCCGGCCGTCGATACCTTGCGCGGCTTGCCCAGCAGGTCGAGCACGCGGTCCGAGAGGGCCTCGCCCAGCGCACGGAAAGTCGTCCACTTGCCGCCGACCAGGCTGACCAGCGGCACCGTGCGCGAGTCGTCGACCTCGATGCGATAGTCGCGCGAGACGAAGCCGGGGGCCGTGTCCTCGTGACGAGGCAGGGGGCGGATGCCGGAGAAGCGGTAGACGATCTGGTCGCGGTCGACCTTGATCTGCGGGTAGACGTGGTGGATGAGGTCGAAGAAGTAGTCGATCTCCTCTTCCGTGGCGCGCGCCGGAACCCGCGGGTCGGCGTCGATGTCGGTCGTACCGACGAGCACCCTGCCCTTGAGCGGGTAGATGAGCACGATGCGGCCGTCGGAGTGCTCGAAGAAGATCTCCCGCCCCCCGGTCGCGGCGAGCAGCTCGGGGTGGTCGAGCACGATGTGCGAGCCCTTGGTGCCGCCCATGAAGTGCGTCTGAGTGCCGAGGGCCTCGTTGGTGAGGTCTGTCCAGGGCCCCGAGGTGTTGACCACGACGTCGGCGGTGAGGGTGAACTCGTCGCCGGTCTCGGTGTCGCGCAGCAGCACGCCGTCCTCGGTGCGGCCGATCGCCTCGACGTAGTTGAGGGCGTAGGCCTTCTCGTGGGCGGAGCGGCCGTCCTGCAGCACATCCAGGGCGAGACGCTCCGGGTCGTGCATAGACGCGTCGTAGTAGGTGGCCGTGTACTTGATGTTCGGATCGAGGTTCGGCAGCTCCTGCAGCGACTTCTTCCGCCCGAGGAAGCGGTGCCGCGGCACGGCGCCCCCGTCGCGCGAGAAGGTGTCGTAGATCATCAGCCCGATCTTGATGAGGAACGCGCCGCGCTCCTGAGGCTTGCCGCTGCGGTGGGTGAGGAAGCGCAGGGGAGCGGACAGGATGCCCGAGAACGTGGAGTAGATGGGGATGGTCGTCTGCAGCGGCTTGACGTACTGCGGCGCAATGCGCAGCAGTCCGTTGCGCTCGTGCACCGACTCGTTGACCAGGCGGAACTCACCGTTTTCGAGGTAGCGGATACCACCGTGGATCATGTGGCTCGACGCCGCCGATGCGCCCGAGGCGAAGTCCGATCGCTCGACGAGCGTCACGTCGACGCCCTGCAGGGCGAGGTCGCGGAACAGCGAGATCCCGTTGATGCCACCACCGATCACGAGGACGGTGGTGTGCCCGGCGTTCCTGACGGTCGCGAGCTCTGCGTCGCGGTGTGCTTTGCGCGTGGTGATGGTCATCATCGATCTCCGTTCCTGCCTGGCATCAGCATCGAACTCCGCACCGGCGTGCGCAAGTCGTTTGCACATATGTGCAATCCTGTCGGTGGAGGTCAGGAGATGACAGGAAACGTCACCAAGGGGCGAGATGCGAAAGTGAGCGCCGCGCTCATGGCATCCAAGCTGTACTACCTGCAGGACATGACGATGGAGGCCATCGCCAAGGAGTTGGACACCTCGCGCTCCTCGGTGTCGAGGCTTCTCGCCTACGCGCGTAGCTCCGGCCTCGTGGACATCCGCATCAATTCGCCCTTCGAGAGGGCAGGGCTGCTGGAACAGCGCATCCGCGAACAGTTCCGCATCGCCGCCCACGTCGTGCCCATGCCGGGTGTGATCAACGAGGTTGAACGGATGGAACGCGTCGCGCTGACCGCGGGCCGCCTGCTCTCGCAGTTCGTCGAATCGAACATGGTCGTCGGCGTCGCCTGGGGGTCGACGATCAGCATGGTCAGCCGGTCACTCGTGCAGAAAGACACCCACAACACGACATTCGTGCAACTCAACGGCGCCGGCAACACCCAGACCAGCGGCCTGGAGTACTCCAGCGACATCCTGCAACGGTTCGGCCAGGCCTTCGGAGCACAGGTAGAGCAGTTCCCCGTCCCCGCCTTCTTCGACAACCCCGACACCAGGGAGGCGATGTGGCAGGAGCGCAGCACCCGACGGGTGCTCGGCTATCAGGCGAAGATGGACATCGCGGTGTTCAGCCTGGGCTCGCCCGCCGCTGAGGTACCGAGCCGCGTGTACGTCGGCGGCTACCTCAGCCGTGAGGACTATCGGAGCCTGCGTGAGGACGGCGCGATCGGCGATGTCGCGACCGTGTTCTACCGTGCTGATGGCTCGTGGCGTGACATCCGCCTCAATGCCAGGGCCACGGGGCCGGGGCTCGATCGACTGCGCCGCGTGCCTCGCCGCGTCTGTGTCGTCTCCGGCGTCACCAAGCTCGGCAGTCTGCAGGCGGCCATCGCGGCGGGCACGATCACCGATGTCGTGCTCGACGAGACGCTCGCACGAGAGCTCGCCGAACAGGCTTGAGCCGTCGTCAGTGTGCTGAGGGGCCGTTGCGGAACTCGCCGATGAGATGCTGCACGACCGCGCGCAGGTCGCCGTCATTCTCGTCGGCGACCGCGAGCTGCCTGGCGTAGCTGGCGCCCTCGCGCAGGGTGCCGTGTACGGCATCGAGTTCGGTGGCACAGCCGAGGTCCACGGCGACCGGACGCAGGTCGGCCAGCACCGCCGAGAGGTGGTCGCGCACGGGCACCTGCGATCCCGCAGCATCCACGATCACCCGGGCGTCGAGGCCGTAGCGCGCGGCGCGCCACTTGTTCTCGCGGTGGTACCACGGCGGCATCATCGGCAGCTCGCGCCCCTCATCGAGCTCGCGCGAGAAGAACTCGACGAGCGACTGCACGAGGGCAGCGATCGACGCCAACTCGCTGAGCGTGGACATCCCGTCGCAGGCGCGCACCTCGATGGTGCCCCACTTGGGTGCCGGACGGATGTCCCACCTCACCTCGGAGACGTCGTCCATCACCCCGGTGCGGATCATGTCGTCGAGGTACGCCTCGAATTCCGACCAGGTGCGCATCGGCCAGGGGAGGCCAGCGGTCGGGAGCTGCTGGAAGACCAGGGCGCGGTTGGATGCGTAGCCGGTGCGGTCACCGGCCCAGAAGGGGCTGGACGCGGCCAGCGCCTGCAGGTGGGGGAGGAAGCCGGTGAGCGCCCCGATGATCGGCAGCACCTTGTCGCGATCGTCGACGCCGACATGCACGTGGATGCCCCAGATCATCATGTTGCGGCCCCACCACTGCGTACGTTCGATCAGACGGTGGTACCGGGTCTTGTCGGTGACGCGCTGGTCGAACCACTGTGCGAAGGGGTGGCTGCCCGCCGACAACAGTTCGACTCCGGCCGGATCGGTCGCGGCGCGCACGGCGGCGATCGCTGCAGACACGTCTCCTATGGCCTGTGCCACCGTCGAGCCAACGCCGCTGGTCACCTCGATGGTGTTGGTCAGCAGCTCACCGGTGACCGTGTGTCTCTCCTGCGCGCTCTGTTCTTCCAGCGCGTGCAGCAGGTCGGGCGCGCGCCCGACCAAGTCGCCCGTGATGGGATCGGCGAGCATGATCTCCCATTCGACGCCCACAGTCGAGCGGGCGGAGGGTGCGAATTCGAGCGGCACGCGCTCAGTCTGGCATGCGCGACCCGCTGAGAGCCGGTGTGTGTCGCTGTTTCGCGTGCGGCGTCGGGATCTGGCAGAATAGAGGGTCGGACGATGTGCTCGACCCTCTATCCAGCACGTCATCCACCCGTAGAGCTTCCGCCGGGTGTGCACCCCACGCTCCAGGCGACCAGTTCGTCTTCCTCACCACACCATTCAGGAGAATCGTGGCTGTCAAGATTCGTCTCAAGCGCATGGGCAAGATCCGCGCGCCGTACTACCGCATCGTCGTCGCCGACTCGCGCACCAAGCGCGACGGTCGTGTGATCGAGGAGATCGGCAAGTACCACCCCACCGAGGAGCCCTCGTTCATCGAGGTCGACTCCGAGCGGGCACAGTACTGGCTCTCTGTCGGCGCGCAGCCGACCGAGCAGGTCACCGCCATCCTCAAGATCACCGGCGACTGGGGCACCTTCAAGGGTGACAAGGACGCGAAGTCCACCCTGAAGACCGCTGAGCCCAAGGCTGCCTTCGAGGCCGACACGGCCAAGAAGTCGGTCGTCAAGCCGAAGGCGAAGAAGGAGGAAGCCTCCGCTGAGGAGGCTCCCGCCGCCGAGGCTCCCGCCGAGGACGCAGCGGACGCTGCGACCGACGCAGAGTAATCCGTCGTGCTCGCCGCCGCGCTCGAACACATCGTCAAGGGGATTGTCGACAATCCCGATGATGTCCGCATCACCGCATCCACGTCGCCCCGCGGCGACGTTCTCGAGGTGCACGTGCACCCGGATGACCGTGGTCGCGTGATCGGGCGCGGCGGCCGCACCGCCAAGGCCTTGCGCACGCTCATCTCCGCCCTCGCCGACGGACGTCGTGTCCGCGTCGATGTTGCGGACGACTGACGTGGCGGCCCAGAAGAACCAGCTGCGCGTCGGCCGTCTGCTCAAGGCACACGGTCTGAAGGGCGCGCTGAAGCTCGAGCTGTACACCGATGACCCCGCCCGCCGTTTCGTGCCTGGCGCGGAGTTCACCCTGCAGGTGCCCGAGTCGTCGGAGTGGCACGGCAAGAGCGTGACCATCCGGGAGTACCGGGTGATGAACGGCAACTCTGTCGTCTTCCTCGAGGGCGTTGACGATCGCAATGCGGCCGAGACGCTCGTGCGCGCGATCCTGTGGATCGACCAGGACGAGGCCGAGGCAGATGTCGAAGAGAACGCCTGGTACGACCACCAGCTCGTCGGGCTCGAGGTCGCGCGTGATGGCGCCGTCGTCGGCACCGTGCTGCGGGTCGAGCACCTGCCCGCCCAGGATCTGCTGATCGTCAAGACGGATGCCGGCGAGGTCATGGTCCCGTTCGTCGAGGCGATCGTGCCTGCTGTCGACGTGGCCGCCGGCCGCATCACCGTCACCCCGCCGGCCGGCCTGTTCGAAGAACTCCCCGCCGAGCCGGAGCAGTCGGACGCCGATGCTGCCGAGTCCGACGCCATCGACGGCGACGAGCCCGCGGCATCCGCCTGAGCGACGAGAGCCGCCGCGACATGCGCATCGACGTCGTCTCGATCTTCCCGTCGTACTTCGACGGCCTGACGCTGTCGCTGCTCGGCAAGGCGCGCGACTCCGGCATCCTCAATCTGGATGTCCGCGACCTGCGTGACTGGACGCACGACCGGCATCGCACGGTCGATGACACCCCCTACGGCGGGGGCGCAGGCATGGTCATGAAGCCCGAGCCCTGGGGTCTGGCCCTGGACGAGCTCGCCGCATCCGACTCGCGAGCCTCGGAGCGTCCGACGATCATCTTCCCCTCGCCGGCAGGCGAAGTGTTCACTCAGGCGACTGCGCGCGACCTCGCGACCCGAGAACACCTCATCTTCGGCTGTGGCCGCTACGAGGGCATCGACGAGCGGGTGTTCGAGTACGCCGCTGATCTCGGCGAGGTGCGGCTGATCAGCCTCGGCGACTACGTGCTCAATGGGGGAGAGGTCGCGGTGATGGCGATGGTCGAGGCGATCGGTCGCCTCATTCCCGGCGTCGTCGGCAATCCCGAGAGTCTGGTCGAGGAGTCGCACGAGGACGGGCTGCTGGAGTACCCCTCGTACACCAAACCGTCCGTGTGGCGTGACCGGGAGGTCCCGCCCGTGCTGCTCAGCGGCAACCATGGTGCAATCGCCCACTGGCGCCGGGAGCAGCAACTGGAGCGCACGCGCCGCCGGCGCCCCGATCTGCTCGAGGACTAAAGGATCCGCTCCCCGGAGCGATCGATCTCGAAAACCACGCCGTGCGGATGCCGCAGCGCGAGAGCGTCCGGATGGCTGAGGGCGCGGAGCTCGGCGCGCAGCATCCGTCCGATCTGCTCGTGTGAGACCAGAACCGGCACGCCGTCGGCGGCCCAGCCGCACGCCGTCAGCGCCTCCCGCGCCCGTGCACGGGCCTGCGCGTAGCTTTCGCCCCCGGGAAACGCCCAGCCGTAGCGGTTCTCGGCCCGTGCGGCGCGCGCGCCAGGGAACACCTCGTCGATCTCGGTCCAGGTCATCCCAGTCATTGCGCCATGGTCGATCTCCGTCAGCTCCGGCACCTGCACGAGCTGTGCGCCGATCTCGTCGGCGATGATGACCGCGGTGCGCAGCGCGCGACCGAGCGGACTCGAGCAGACGGTGCTGATGCCTCGATCACGCAGTCTCTTCGCCATCTCGCACGCCTGACGGATGCCGTCGGCGGTCAGAGGCGAATCCTGTCGGCCGTGCAGCCGATGTTCGGCGTTCCAGACCGTCTGGCCGTGTCGGACGAGGAATGCGCGCTCCGGCATCCGACGTCCCCCAGGAATCATGGTGACAGAATGCCACAGCCGCGGGGCGGCGTGATGCGCGAGAGGACGGTCAGTCGACGCCGAGGAACGAGCGGTCGGTGAGGATGATCGGGCCGTCTTCGGTGACCGCCACGGTGTGCTCGGCATGCGCGCCGCGGGAGCCGTCAGCGCTACGCAGGGTCCAGCCATCGGGGTCGGTGATGAGCTTGTCGGTGGTCTGCAGGAACCAGGGCTCCAGGGCGAAGACGAGCCCTGCGCGCAGCGGGAAGCCGCGGCCGGCGCGACCGTCGTTGGGCACATGCGGGTCACCGTGCATGATGCGGCCGACGCCGTGGCCGCCGAAATCGGTGTTGATGGTGTAGCCCTCACCGTGCGCGACGGCGGCGATGGACGCGGAGATGTCACCGATCCGGTTGCCGACGGTCGCGGCGGCGATTGCCGCCTCCAGTGCGCGGTTGGTGGTGTCGATCAGGCGCAGATCCTCGTCGCGCGGCGTACCGACGACGAAGGAGATTGCGGAGTCGGCCACCCAGCCGTCGACGGAGACCGCGAAGTCGAGCGAGACGAGGTCGCCGTCGCGCAGCGTGTAGTCGTGGGGGAGACCGTGCAGCACGGCGTCGTTGATGGAGGTGCAGATGACCTTGCCGAACGGGCTGGCGCCGAACGAGGGGTGGTAGTCGATGTAGCACGACTCGGCACCGGCGGAGCGGATCATCTCGTGTGCGCGGCGGTCGATGTCAAGGAGGTTCGTGCCGACCTTGGTGTCGGCGCGCAGCGTCGCCAGGGTCTCGGCCACGAAGCGGCCGGCAGCGCGCATCTCGTCGATCTCGGCAGGGGTGCGCAGTTCGATCATCGGATTCCTCTCGTCCGCCTCCATTCTTCCCGATCTGCGGGCGTACGGTGACCGAGAGCGGTTCCGGCACACATGCTCAGAGCGAACCAGGGCACCGTGATCAGGTGCCGAGTCGTACCATCGGGGTGTGTGGTTGCGACGCGCCTTCTTCCTCTGGCTGTTGCCGGCGGCCTTCGTGCTGCCGCTGTGGATTCTGCTGGGCTGGGGCATCTTCCAGGCCGGTGGCTGGGCGTTCCTCTGGGTGCTGTTCATCGCCGTCCCCTCCGTGTTCATCGGGCAACTCCTGCTGACGCTGTTGACGCGTTCCCGGCCCTCCGTCCGCGCCGAGCGGGCCGTGTCGTGGTGGGATGTGTTGGGCTTCACGGTGTGGCACGGACTGACGATCGCTGTCGGCTGCTTCATCGAGGGCGCGTTCGGCTGGCTGCTCGCGCTCGCGATCGCCGCGGGGATCGCGCTGTTCTGGCTGCAGTTGTGGCAGCTGTGGAATGAGGCCAAGGGCAGCGGTGCCCGGATTCGCGAGACGATCACCTGGACGACGACCGAGCCGCTGCGACCCCGCGCCGAGCAGACCCGGAGCACGCCCGAGGTCATCGTCATCCAGGAGAGCGACAACCGCGACTGAGCGCATTTGGCCGCGCCCCGCGTCCATGGCAGAATGGATGCTTGTGCCGTGACCCGGTTCTGCCTCAGGGGAACCCACGGATTCTGATCCGTTCGGCACACACCCATTACTTGTTCCTTTGAATCATGCATCCGACCTGTGGCGAGTGCAGAGAGAGACGATCATGCAGATCCTCGACGCCGTTGACGCGGCATCGCTCCGTTCCGACATTCCTGAGTTCCACCCGGGTGACACGGTCAACGTGCACGTGAACATCACCGAAGGCACGCGCTCGCGCGTGCAGGTGTTCAAGGGTGTCGTTATCGGCCGTCAGGGCGATGGCGTGCGCGAGACCTTCACGGTCCGCAAGATCAGCTTCCAGGTGGGCGTGGAGCGCACCTTCCCCGTGCACTCCCCGGTGATCGACCACATCGAGGTCGTCACCCGTGGTGACGTGCGCCGCGCGAAGCTGTACTACCTCCGCAACCTCCGCGGCAAGAAGGCGAAGATCAAGGAGAAGCGCGACAACTGAGCAGAAGGGCTCTATTTTCAAGAAAATAGGGCTCCCGCCTGATGAACTCAGGCTAGCTTAGTTGGCACAAGTTGGCACGAAGCCAACCTGACGCCTTCGCACAGAAGACCCACTTCCCAGCAATGGGGGGTGGGTCTTCTTGCATGTCCGGCCTTGGTTGTCTGAACCCGGATGAAGTGGTTTCGGTTTCGCGCGATAGGTAGATAGGTGACTCCTACCGACACAGACCCACGCGCCGCACGCACCGAAGCCCGAGCATCCCTAGATGCGCTCTATCTCAGCCCTGCGGCCTCTCGCGACCTCCGAACACGAATCCACCGCGCCAAGGTCAATGACCTCCCGTCGATCCTGCAAGAAGCCGCCGACCGGCGAGAGGTAGAGAACGCACAGCTTAGGGAGAAGTACGCTGACCTCCTCGCCGCCGCGAAGGTCGGATTCTTGACCGATACCGGCATAGCGATTCAGATCGCAGAGGACGCCCGAGCCATCAAGGACCACCACCGCGCGAAGGACGATCCTGAAGCTGTCCGCGATGATGCTCGACGGCTACGCGCTCAGGGTGCCACCTACGCCGAGATCGAGCGAACGTTGCGCATCAGCCGGGAGCGCCTTGTGGTCTTCCTCAGGGACGAACCGGAACCCAAGCCGCTGACGCATGGCACCCTCTCGACTTACACGAATTACAAGTGTCGGTGCGATGCGTGCCGCAAAGCCGCTACAGACCATGCGAGGGCGTACCGGGAGCGCAAAGCACGCGAAGCCCAAGCCGAAAAATAAGTGGTCTCGACTTTGGACGATAGTAGCTCAGAGGCGTATAAGCCTTGTAGCGGATGTCGGAAACCGTTCACAGTGTGAGCCGGGTCGGGTTGCGTTTTCCATCATTCTCCGCACCGAAGAAAATGGGATACAAGCCAACCCCAAAGACGCCGGTAGACCCCAGCGCACTGACGGCACCTGAGTTCCGGAAGTTCCTCGAATACTTCCCGGATGCCGTGCTGAAAGAGTACAAAATCCCCGGATATGCCTTCTGGGGCGTTGGCATGGCGCTCGCCCAGCACATCGACTATGAGACGGGAACCGGCTCACGCCTTAGCCAGCGCGCCATTGCAAGGATTTCGCGTACGGGAACAGACACAGTGCGCCGCGTCCTCGAATTCTTGAAAATGGTGGGAGCCATCGAAGTACGCGATCTTCAGCGTCGGAACGGGAAGCCATCCGAAAACTACAACTTTCGGAAGTCGGCAACCGTGGTCAGGGTGCTCGAACTTGCAGACCAAGACTATTTGCCCGAGAGGCTGAGGAGCGAGACTGTGCCTCACCAGGTACAGACTGTGCCTCACCAGGTACAGACTGTGCCTCACCAGGTACAGACTGTGCCTCACCAGGCAATGATAAGAACACAAGATCCAAAGATCGAACAAGGCTCGGATAGATCCTCGCCCGCGCCTGTCGTCGCTCAGCCTTCGGCACGCGACGGCGCGGCAACCATGGATCAAGAAGAAGAATTCGACGTGGATGCCTTCTTGGAAGGCTTGGTGATCGATCTTTGACAGTTGATGAAATGTTGACCGAGCTGGCCGAGCAACGAGCTTGGACACCTTCGCCAATGCTCCGAGCGCTGCTCGAATTGGCCGAGCCTGATTCTTGAAAATGGTTTAGCGCTCACAGCACATTCCCAGCAGAATGTCCCGCATACTGGCGCATCAGTCGGCTCTCCGCGCGATAGTAACCAATAAGGACGCAAAGTTTTTCGGACATCCTTAGTTGCGTCTGATTAGGAGGGGAACCTGAGGAGGGCATACTCCTTCCCTCATGCAGAAGCTCAGGTTCCCGCTTAAACATTAGGAAGTACGACCATGGCAACACCATCAAGCATCGAGCGCCACGAGCACAGCGCGCGCATTATCGAGCTAATCAGTCAGGGTGTCAGCGGTGCCGATATCGCACGACGATATGGAGTGAGCGAGAGTGCAATTTCTCGTTACAGAATCTCCCGCCAGAATCTCCTAGCGCAGATTGCAGAGGATGACGGCACCGATCCCTCAGAGGTAATCGGGCGACTAGCCGACCTGTCGGATTCAGCCCGTACAACTCGCAAGCTGGCAGACGCTACTAGCTCCCCGGCAGTCAGGGCACGAGCTATCACCGCCGAGCTAGCCGTGCTCGACCGGCTCACCCGGCTAGCCATCGATGACACCACGACAGCCCGACTAGCTCAGGCTGTCACCCCGCTTGTCAGAAGCATTCAGAAGCTGTGCGAGAGCTTCCCCACCGAAGTGCTCGACGTGTTGGCCGACTATCCCGAGCTGGGAGAGCTACGAGACGCGCTGAAGGCGCAGAAGAGGAACTAACCCATGACTACAAAGACCCCCGAGCGAGTGACGATCACCGTACTAGCTACTGGCCTTACCCTTCCCGGCCCATCGAATCCGAACGCCTACTTCGCCACGTCTGGCAGGACAGCCCTACGCGGTGAGGTTGTAGAGGTTGAGCGCTCCGAGACGGTCAATCGCAACGGTGATTCGTGGCTAGACCTCACCGAGGAACAGCAGGAAGCCCGATGGGGCAAGCAGATGTTCGTACTCGGTGACCACTCGGAGGGCATCGAGCTTGGCGACGATGACGAGTACGGGGCGCGTTACTACCAGTGGCTGAAGGCAACAGAGGAAGCACGGAAGATTTCTGATCCTGCCGAACGCTCAGCCGCTCTGAGGGAGATTAAGGCCAAGTATCCCGAGCAGAACCGAAGCTCTCAGACGAGTACGGAGTACTGACCATGGCGACGAGAACAGCACGCACTACCCGCGCACAGAGGGACAGAATCACGATGCTTGCCGTCGAACTACAGATCGCGTTTGACGACCTCCCAGGGCGATTTTGGACGACGCGCGACATCAACACGAGCTTTGAAACCGTACTGACCCATCTCACGCGTTGGGCGGATTGGGAACATGAAAATGACGACTGACGACATCCGCCTGAATGGCACCGAGCGCGAGATGCGCGCCTTGATCGCGGAATCCGAGCACAACCGCCGCACCAATCCGGCACTAGAGGCTGAGCGCTACCGGCCTACTGAGTGGACTCCTGAGATGGAACGCGAGCTTGTCGAACGTGTGCACGGCGACGAGCGCGCCCGCATCGACCGTCTGATAGCAGAGCACAACGAAGCACAGAGGCACCGCTGACCCCTAGACCTCCTCTAGGTCGATTGGACTCCACCTAGGGGAACCTCCGCCGCGTATGGTGCCTACGCGCGGCACACGATGCCCTCCCTTCTTCTCACGTCTAGGGAGGGCATCGCTGTCTCTCTAAAACGATGCTCAGATGAGAGATGCGGCGAGCGCGAGCGGGTGCCGAGAATCCAAGCAAGCTCGCTCCAAAATCCAACCTCAGAACTCACACGATATTGAGTTGCGAAAACGTACGGGTTTATGAGAACCTGTAGCTATGAACAAGACGACCGGCACCAAGCTTGGCTATCTCCGCGTCTCGACGGGCAAGCAGGATGAAGCCCTCCAGCATGAGGCACTGGACACGGCTGGAGTGCTCAAGCGGAATCGGTACGTCGATCACGGCGTCTCCGGTGCCAAGACCTCACGCCCTGCACTTGACGCCCTCCTCGCAGACCTTCAGCCGGGGGATTCCATCGTGGTCTACCGGCTCGACCGCCTTGGGCGCTCTGCTCTGCACATCGCTCAGTTGCTCGCAGACCTCACAGAGCGCGGCATCTACATCGAGTCCATCGCGGACGGCCTGAACTCATCGACGCCGATGGGTAGGGCGATGCTCCAGATGGCATCGATCTTCGCTGAGATGGAGCGCAACATCATCGCAGAGCGGACGACGGCAGGACTCGCCGCCGCGAAGGCTCAGGGGCGCAAGGGTGGACGCCCGAAGGTGACCGACAGTGCAAAGGCTCGGAAGGCGCAGACCCTCCGGGACAGCGGCGAGAGCGTGCCCGAGATCGCCCGTACGCTGGGTATATCCGTCGCCACGGTTTACCGGATCACCAAGGCGACGGCGAGCGCCTGAAGACCGGGATGAGCTACGGCCTCGGACGGAATATCAGCTAGTCTTGCAGCCTCCGTGAGTGGGCCCCAGGATCTGTCTTAATCGGGAGGCCCACTCACTGAGAAGAGCGCTGACCCTGCTACGAGTCGGCCGACCGTGGGGCCTTGTGATGCTTCTTCAGCTTTGGCGGGTTAGCAGCCCAGAATACAACGAGGCCGCCGATCGGAAACACTACTAGAAGGACGCTCCAGATTACCTTTGCGAGCACCGAGAGGCGATCTAGGCGAATCGCTCTGACGACTGAGGCGATTACGAGTATCAGATAAAGAACGGCGACAAGCAGCACCCAGAGATGCGGCCCGCTAAATGCTTGTTCCAACTCGGGTTACCACCAAACTTTTCCGGTCGAGTTTACGTACGTGTGCCATTCAGTGTCCCAACCGATCGGAACCTTGTCCGCGATGAGATTCGATGTGAAAATGGCGCGAAGGTTGCGCGTTGACGTGGAGCCACTTTCATCGCACTTCTTGATGGAGATGGCATATCCAATAGTGCGATCAACCTTGCATGTCTGGTAACCCTGGTAGCCCCGGTACGAGGCCGTAACCCAGGCGCGTGTACCGTCATAGTAGAAGCGTCCAGTCTGCCTCCACGCGACAACGACGTTGTCGTAGGTACGCGTGAACGTCTTTGTTTGCACAGTTCCTGCTGCCGCTGCAGCAACCAAGGAATTGAAGTCGGCTGTGCTCATCGATCCGCGGGCCGACTGAAGGCTAGCTACTGAAACGACCTCAGGTGCTGATGTTTCGAGAGTTTCCTTGTAGACGCAGACGTCATCAGAGAGCTGAACTGCGGCCTTCTCTATTGCTTCCACGCATTGCTGATCGATCAATGGCCCTGAAGTCGCGGCATCTGTCGCACCAGCCCACGGTCCAGTAGCTGCGAAGGCGGGAGCCGACGCCACTCCACCCCATAGCGTAGCAGCCATCGACACGATGATCAGTGAACGAGTCAGCTTGCTTTTGTTCTTGGTCATTAGCGGTACCCCCCTGGCATCCGGTTCGTGGTGATCCTATGTCAGGGATTGGTGCTTCGGCAATAGAGGGCCTAGTCCGAGGGAGGGCTGCTACAGCTTCAGGCTGTCCACGATCTGCCGTTCCCGCTCTTCGTCGGCGTGCTGATAACGAAGACTGGAAGACACGTCCGTGTGTCCTGCCCGGTCCATGACCTCGCGCAGTGTTGAGTGGCGGGCATACTCGCTCAGATGGATGTGCCGGATGTCGTGAGGTCTCAGTGCATCGAGCGCGCACGAAGCCCGAAGCGGCTTGAAGGTGTAGCTGAACGCCTTGTACGTCATCCGCCTTCCCCAAGCGTTGACGAACACCGGGTGATCGGGAATCGGGACAGTACTCTTTGCGAGCCGTAGAAGGGCGTCTGTGACCTCCTGAGGCATCATCAGGACGCGCTTCCCGTCTGCATGGTGCTTGGTGCCTTCCTCAAGCCCGTACGGCGTCAGGTGACGGCGCACGGTGATCTTGCCCTTGCTCAGATCGATGTCTTGCCAGTCCAGCGCGAGGAGTTCCCCGATGCGGATTCCGGTTCCCAGCATCGTGAGGAGAGCAACCTCCATCTGAAGATCACCAGTCATCAGGATCATCATCCGGACATCCTCCGCGTGGAAGGTAGGACGCTTCGTGCTGAAATCCTTGGTTGCGCCCTCGATCATGCACGGCGATGTGCTGATCCTTCCCAAGCGGACGGCACGACTCATGACCATCCGCATAGTGGCGTAGCTCTGCTTGCGCGCGATGGGCTGGCCGTCCATCTTCTTCCACCACTTCACTACCGATGAGTAAGTGATGTCACCCAGGGGAGTGCCGCGGAAGGTCTTCAGATGCTTGTCCAGGTTCCGCACATGCGCGTGATAGGTGCTCGGTGCCCAAACGTGCTTCTTGGACTCGATGACCTCCAAGGCGAACCGGCCGAACTTCTCGCGTCCCTGAGGCGGTGGCTTGGGCGCGCTCTTCTGCGGCTCCTCGAACACTCCTGCTTGGAACTTGAGTGCCGCCATCGTGGCTTCGTCCTCGGTGGCGTAGGTACCCAGGGATACGTACTTGCTCTGCTCCGCATCCCAAACGCGAACCTGCCTGCGTCCAGAGGGGAGGACTCGCGTCCTTGGCTTGGTGTCTCTCATGTTGTGCTCCTTCATGTGCTTATACGCATCAGGAGCGGGAAAGTGCAGAAGTTGTTGGCACAAGTTGGCATGCGACCTGACCGACAGTCCTTCGTCCTTGCCCTCATGCGGAGTCCCGCGCTCCAAGGAGAAGCGCGACAACTGACGCGTATTCACCTCAACGCACCCCGGGACGCAGCGTCTCGGGGTGCGTTCGTTTCCGCACGGATGTGCGACCCTTGATACTGCCGTCATCAAACGGCTCACCCGATGCAGAGGACGGTCATGACGAGCGAAGCAACACCCGCGCCACGGCCGCTGAAGCGTCGGCGCAGCATCCTCGTCTTCTTCCGGGATGTGCTCGTCATCATCCTCATCGCGGCGCTGGTCTCATTCGTGGTGAAGACCTTCATCGTCCGCTCGTTCTACATCCCCTCCGGGTCGATGGAGCGGACACTGCTGGTCAACGACCGCATCCTCGTCGACGAGCTCACCCCGCGCTGGGCCGGCTACGACCGGGGTGATGTCGTCGTCTTCCAGGACCCCGGCGGATGGCTGCCGCCGCAGCCGCAGAGTCCGGCACGCCCGGCGCTGGTCGAGGCGGTCGATTGGGTGCTGACGTTCGTCGGCATCTCGACCTCCGACGCACAGGATCATCTCGTCAAGCGGGTGATCGGCATGCCAGGTGACCACGTGGTGTGCTGCAACGCTCTCGGCCAGATCACCATCAACGGTGCGCCGATCGACGAGTTGTCCTACCTCAACCTGCCCAAGGGTGACACCGCGGCATCCAACAGCGACTTCGATGTCACCGTGCCGGAGGGGTCGATCTGGGTCATGGGTGACAACCGTGACCGTTCGCAGGACTCGCGTGCGCATCAAGATCTGCCGAGCGGCGGATTCGTGCCGCTGGAGAACGTCGTCGGGCGTGCGTTCCTGACGACATGGCCGTTCGACCGGCTCGGACTGATCGACACCCACGACGATGTCTACCGTGCGGTGCCGGAGCCGGAATGACCGTCGTCGAGCCCACGCTGCGGCTGGAACGGTCGCTGCTGAAGGACGAGTTCGATCTGATCATCGCCCTTGATGAAGTGGGCCGTGGCGCTCTCGCGGGCCCGGTGGCCGTCGGCGCGGCGGTGATGGATGCCGCCGGGTCGCGGCGTCGCGTGCCCGCTGGGCTGCGTGACTCGAAACTCATCCCGGAAAGGCGCAGGGCTGACATGGCCGCCCACGCTGCCGGGTGGGTGCAGGCATCGGCTGTCGGATGGGCGACGGCCGCGGAGATCGACGACGTCGGCATCATCATGGCGCTCGGTCGTGCGGCATCCCGTGCCGTCGACGCCGTCAGCGGGGGAGCGGTGGATGCCGCGCGCACTCTGGTCATCCTCGACGGCAACCATGACTACCTCTCGCTCGTCCATCGCAGCCGACTGACCGTGCGCACCGTCATCAAGGGCGACCGCGACTGTGCATCGGTGTCGGCGGCCTCGGTGATCGCGAAAGTCGCCCGCGATGCGCAGATGGCGCAGTTCCATGAGAGCCATCCCGCCTACCGCTGGGATCGGAACAAGGGCTACGCGAGCGCCGAGCACCGTGAGGCCATCCGCACGCACGGGCTCTCACCGTTCCATCGCGCCTCGTGGGCGATCGCAGACGCCCCGACGTTGTTCTGAGCCGCCCAGGCGACCACGGGCGGCCGCGACTGCTCATAAGATGGAGTCATCATGGATGACGACGCCTTCGACGACTACGACCGCGAACTCGAGCTCGCGCTCTTCCGCGAGTACCGCGACGTGGTGTCGCAGTTCCAGTACGTCGTCGAGACGGAGCGTCGGTTCTACCTGGCCAACGATGTCAACGTCGTGCGACAGGACACCGAACACGACTTCTACTTCGAGATCTCGATGAAGGATGTCTGGGTGTGGGACATCTATCGCGCCGACCGATTCGTCAAGGCCGTTCGGGTATTGACCTTCAAGGACGTCAACGTCGAGGAGCTCCAGCGCCGCGAGTTCGAGATCCCCGACGAGCTGTCGCTCGACGGCAAGTGATCCGTCCGCTCTCCACAGCCTGACGGTGTGGGGCGACTCTCCACGGAGACCGTAGATATCGCCGACCTCGGCACCGCAGCCGCTATCGTGCCGCGCCACGCTGTGAGGCATGGCAGCGAAAGACGACCTGGGCCGAGCCGGTGAAGAGCGCGCCGCGGCGCACCTGAGCGCGCTCGGCTACGAGATTCTCGACCGCAATTGGCGATGCCCGCAGGGCGAGATCGACATCGTCGCCCGTCGAGGACGGGTGATCGCGGTGGTCGAGGTGAAGACGAGGCGCAGTGTGCGCTTTGGGCATCCGTTCGAGGCCATCGACGACCGCAAAAGGCATCGGCTGTGGTGCTTGGCCTACGCGTGGGCGCACGCGCATCGGGACGCTGCGCAGCAGGGATCACTGCGGCTTCAGGCGATCGGGCTGATCGGCGACGACCCCGCCACCGCAACACTCGAACACCTCGAGGACCTGCGGTGAGGACGGCGCGCACCTGGGCGGTCGCGTTGACCGGCGTGGACGGACATCTCGTCGAGATCGAGGCCGATGTCTCGCCGCAGACCCCTGACTTCCGGATCATCGGCCTGCCGGACAAGTCGCTGGGCGAGGCCGTCCAGCGTGTGTGGAATGCCTGCACGAACACCGGCCTGGACCTGCCGCGCAGGCGGCTAACCGTCAACCTGTCGCCGGCGAGCCTGCCCAAGCACGGCTCGGGATTCGACGTGGGCATCGCCGTGGCCGCCCTTGCGGCCGGCGGTGTGCTGCCTCATCGCACGGTCGGATCGACCGTGCACATCGGCGAGCTCGGACTGGATGGCAGGCTGCGGCCGGTCGCCGGCGTATTGCCGGCCGTGTTCGCCGCGGCACGAGCCGGGTTCGACCGCGTGGTCGTGCCGATCGCGAACCTAGCCGAGGCGCGCCTGGTGCCGGGCATCGACGTGCACGGTGCGGTCTCGCTCGGTGAGGTCGCCGCGCGGCATGGGGCGGACGTCGAGGAGCGTGAGCTCGAGGCCGTGCTGCTTCCGCTGCCGGAGCGACCGGATGCGGAAGAACTCGATCTCGCTGACGTCGTCGGGCAGGACGACGCCGTGACTGCCCTGACGGTCGCCGCGGCGGGCGGGCACCATCTGCTGCTGAGTGGTCCGCCGGGTGCGGGGAAGACGATGCTGGCACGCCGGCTCCCTGGCATCCTGCCGCAACTCGATGAGGAAGCGGCCCTGGAAGTCGCGGCCATTCGTTCGCTCACCGGCGAGCCGGTGCTCGCCCTCGACTCGCTGCCTCCGTTCGAGGCGCCGCACCACAGCGCCTCCGCCGTCGCCATGGTCGGGGGTGGTTCGCGGGCCGCCCGGCCTGGCGCGATCGTGCGCGCGCACCGCGGCGTGCTCTTTCTCGATGAGGCACCAGAATTCGCCCGCGTCGCCCTGGATGCCCTCCGTCAGCCGCTCGAGTCCGGGCGGATGGAGGTGCACCGGGCCGGATTCACGGCGAGCTACCCCGCGCGATTCCAGTTGGTGATGGCGATGAATCCGTGTCCCTGCGGCAACTACGGCGTGCGCGGGGCCGAGTGCACATGTCCGCCGATGGCGATTCGCCGCTATGGGGCACGGCTTTCCGGTCCGTTGCGCGACAGGATCGACATCGAACTGCACGTGGCGCGTGTCGCCGCATCGCGCGCGACGTCGGGGGAGCGGTCGACCGTGACGTCGGCAGCCGCGCGTGTACGCGTGCAGGAGGCGCGTGCGGCTGCGGCCGAGCGGTGGCGGGGTACGCCATGGAAGATCAACGGCGATGTGCCTGGTACACGACTGCGGCAGGGTTCTCTGCGGCTGCCGGGGGCGGTGCGGGCGCCCCTCGACCGTGCGCTTGAGCGCGGAAGCCTCACCTTGCGGGCGTATGACCGTGCGCTGCGCCTGGCATGGACGATGAGTGATCTCGAGGGCACGACGAGCCCTGGGGCCGACGAGATCGGACGCGCATTGTTCTTGAAGAAGGGAATGGCCGCATGAGCGGTTTCACCACGGACCACCTTCTCGCCGATGCGGAGATTCTCGCGGCTCTGCGCGGCATCGCCCCGACGAGTGATTTCGCCGAGACTGCGGCGCGCGCCGCCTGGTCGGTGCTCGCTGAGCCCGGTGACGGCGTTGCCGGGGCGCTGGTATCGGTGCACGGTGCGAGCGGTGCGCTGGCGGCGGCATTCTCGGATAGCGTGCTGCTCGGTGTCGGAGATGCCGCCTCGGCACGGGCGCTGTCCGAGGCACGGGGGCGCTGGCTGCCGCGCGCGAACGTTCGAGCGGTGCGCGATGCCGTGCGCGGCGCTCGTGAGGTCGGGGCGCTGCTGCTGGTGCCTGGCGATGCGCTGTGGCCCGAGCGGCTGGACGACCTCGGACCGCACGCGCCGCTCGCGCTCTGGGTACGCGGCGACGCGGGAGCGCTGTCGGATGCCCGGGCCGTCGCCATTGTGGGCGCGCGAGCGGCCACCGGATACGGCGAACACATGGCCGCCGAGCTTGCCGGAGATCTCGCGGCCAGCGGCGAGGTGATCGTCTCGGGCGGAGCGTACGGGATCGACGGGGCGGCGCACAGCGCCGCGGTCGGCTCCGGTGGGAGCACGGTGGCCTTCATGGCCGGCGGGGTCGACCGCCCGTACCCTGCCGGGCATCAACGGCTTTTCGAGCGGATCCGCAACCACGGCGCGATCATCAGTGAGGTGCCTTGCGGGGCCGCGCCGACCAAGTGGAGGTTCCTCGCGCGCAACCGGCTGATCGCCGCCGCGAGCACGGCGACAGTCGTCGTCGAGGCGGGGTGGCGTAGCGGATCCCTCAACACCGCGGGACACGCGTCTGCCCTGGGGCGTCCGCTCGGTGCCGTGCCTGGCCCTGTGACGTCTGCCGCCTCTGCCGGATGCCATCGCCTGTTGCGTGAGTACGACGCTGTCTGCGTGACCACGGCAGCGGAGGTGCGTGAATTGTGCGGAGACGATACCGAGACCGCCGCGCCATCGGCTCGGGCGACTCCTGAGCGCACGCGCCTACTCGACGCGCTCAGCTCGCGTGCGGCACGCGATACCGAAGAGCTCGCGAGGCGAAGCGGACTCTCAGTCGACCGGGTGCGCGCCGAACTGGGGCTGCTGGACCTGGACGGGATGGTCGTGCGCGAGGGACACCAGTGGCGGCGTGGCACATGAGCGCCGGCGCCGATTTCGCGGCACTCTGGAAACATGCGATACCCCGTCGCGGTCGAAGCCTTCACCGTGCACCTGGAGAAGGTGCGGCGGCTCTCGCCCGCGACCGTCCGCGCCTATCGCAACGACCTCCGTGATCTCGGCGACGGGGTCGCCGAGATGGACCTCGCGGAGATCGACCTGGAACACCTGCGGGAGTGGCTCTGGCGTGCCACGCAACGGGGCGATGCCCGCTCAACCTTGGCCCGCCGGGCCGCGGCGGCACGATCCTTCTTCGCGTGGGCTAAGGAGGAGGAGCACATCCCGGCCGACCCCAGCCTGCGCCTGGTCACCCCGAAGCGCTCTCGCACGTTGCCCGTGGTCGCCTCGCAGCTCGCCCTCACCGACATGCTCGACGCGCATCGTGAGCGCGCCGCGCAGGGCGACCCGATCGCCCTGCGCGACAGCGCCCTGCTCGAGCTCCTTTACGGCTCGGGCATCCGCGTATCGGAGCTGTGCGGCCTCGACGTCGATGACCTCGACACGCACCGCGCCACCGCTCGCGTGCTCGGCAAGGGCTCGAAGGAGCGTGTCGTGCCGTTCGGGCGGCCCGCGTTGGATGCGGTCACGGCCTATCTGACCCGTGCCCGGCCGGCCCTGGCGGCCCGGGGGGAGGATGGGAGTTCGGCGCTGCTGCTCGGCTCCCGGGGCGGTCGATTGGCGCCCCGCACGGTGTACGGCGTGGTGTCGCAGGCGCTCGCGCCGATCGTGGGCGCCGAGACCGTCGGACCCCACGCGCTGCGCCATTCCGCCGCGACGCACCTCCTCGACGGGGGCGCTGACCTGCGCGCCGTGCAGGAGATCCTCGGGCACGCCAGCCTCGGCACGACGCAGATCTACACGCACGTGTCGGCGGAGCGCCTCACCGCCGCGTACAAGATCGCGCACCCCCGCGCCTGAGCCGGCGGCTCCTGCCTCATGAGCAACACGGCAGCAGCACGGCCCGTGGCAGCTCACCGAACAGCGGCAGTGGGTTGAGGTAGTCCCCATGCCACCGCACACCCACGTGCAGCAGGCCCGGCGGTGTGTGACCACCGGTCGCCACGGTGCCGATGCTCTCGCCCGCTGCGACAACATCACCCGGTGTGAGATCAGAGGCGAGCGGCTCGAAGGTGACGACGAGGCCCGTCGCGTGCTCGATCGTGAGCAGCGGACGATCCACGACTGTGCCGCGGAACGCCACGACGCCGTCAGCCGGAGCGCGCGCAGCGGACCCGACCGGGGCGGCGATATCGATGCCCCGGTGACCCGGCCCGTACTCATGCGCGGGGGCGCGGAAGGGCTCGACCACGCGCCCCTGGTCGTCCACCGGCCAGCGCCACCGCGGGTCGACGTCGGGCAGCTCATTGTCCTGCCCCGCGGCCTGTCCGCCGACCGCCGACTGCAATCCCGAGGCATACCCGGGTGTGACGGGGGCAGACAGCAGTAGGCCGAGTGCCAGGGTCGCCGCGATGGCGCACCGGCGGTGCGTCCGGGAGGAGGACCGAGCGATCACAGGTTGTGCCATCACCCCAGCCTTCCGCGTGTGAACCTGCGCGAAGGCGACGGAACCCGGGGGCGGGGGAGAAGTCGCCGCGTGATGCCCCCGGGGGAGAGCGAACCGCACCCGTGGCTCGCCGCCGTGCGCACCCCGATCCTGTATGCTGGTCGATGCACCTCGAATCCGAGGTGACTACGCGTGCCCATTTGCGACTTCGGTCGTGGCATCCGCACCCACAGGTCCACTCTCACGAGCAGGCGGGTGTGTGCCGGGCACCAGGACAGTCGGTCAGTCGATCGGCGAATCAACCTCAACGGCGCGCACGCGCCAGAACAAGGAGACGACCATGGCTGTGGTCACCATCCGCCAGCTGCTCGACAGCGGCGTGCACTTCGGACACCAGACCCGCCGGTGGAACCCGAAGGTGAAGCGCTTCATCCTCACCGAGCGCAGCGGCATCCACATCATCGACCTGCAGCAGTCGCTGTCGTACATCGACAAGGCCTACGACTTCGTCAAGGAGACCGTCGCACGCGGCGGCACCATCCTCTTCGTCGGCACCAAGAAGCAGGCGCAGGAGATCCTCGCCGAGCAGGCTACCCGCGTCGGCCAGCCCTACGTCAACCAGCGTTGGCTCGGTGGCCTCCTCACCAACTTCTCCACCATCGCAAAGCGTCTGGCCCGCATGAAGGAGCTCGAGGAGCTCGACTACGAGAACCCGGCCGCCTCGGGCTTCACCAAGAAGGAGCTGCTGCTCAAGAAGCGCGAGCTCGACAAGCTGCACAGGTCGCTCGGTGGTATCCGCAACCTCTCCAAGACCCCCTCGGCTCTGTGGGTCGTTGACGCCAAGCGCGAGCACCTCGCCATCGACGAGGCCAAGAAGCTCGGCATCCCCGTGACCGGCATCCTCGACACGAACGCCGACCCGGACGACTTCCAGTACCCGATCCCCGGCAACGACGACGCCATCCGTTCGGTGTCGCTGCTGACGCGCATCATCGCCGACGCTGCCGCCGAGGGCCTGCAGCAGAAGCACAACCCTGACGCGGGCGACGCTGAGCCGCTGGCCGAGTGGGAGCGCGAGCTGCTCGAGACCCCGGCTTCCGAGACCCCGGCTGACGCCCCGGAGCTCGTCGAGGCTCCCGAGGTCGCCGCCGCTGACGCTGCCGGTGCCGAGGCACACGACGAGGCCATCGCCGCCGCGTCGGGCGAGGACGTCGCTGACGTCGCCGCCGCCGAGGCAGCCGACTCCAAGTAATCCCCGCGAACACAAGCAAGGAGCCACCACACATGGCCAACTTCACCATCGCCGACATCAAGGCGCTGCGTGAGCAGCTCGGGACCGGAATGGTCGACACCAAGAACGCACTCGAGGAGGCTGACGGCGACATCGCCAAGGCCACCGAGATCCTGCGTCTGAAGGGTGCCAAGGGCAACGCCAAGCGCGCTGACCGTTCCACCAGCGAGGGCATCATCGTCGCTCGCGAGCAGGACGGCGCCGTGACGCTCATCGAGCTCGCGTGCGAGACCGACTTCGTCGCGAAGAACGACCGTTTCATCGCGCTGGCCGACAAGGTCGCCGACGCCGCTGCTGCGGCCGGGGCCGACTCGGTCGAGGCTGCTCTCGCGGCCGCTGCCGGTGACCAGACCGTCGAGCAGCTGATCTCTGACGAGGCAGCCATCATCGGCGAGAAGGTCGAGCTTCGCAAGGTGCGCACCATCACGGGTGAGCACGTCGAGGTCTACCTGCACCGCACCAGCAAGGACCTGCCGCCGCAGATCGGTGTCGTCGTCGCCTACACCGGTGACGACGCCGCGACCGCGCGCAGCATCGCCCAGCACATCTCGTTCGCCAACCCCACCTACCTCAGCCGCGAGGACGTCCCCGCAGCCGACGTGGAGAAGGAGCGCGAGATCGTCACCGAGATCTCCCGCAACGAGGGCAAGCCCGAGGCCGCCCTGCCGAAGATCGTCGAGGGCCGCGTCGCCGCGTTCATCAAGCAGGTCGCCCTGCTCGAGCAGGACTACGCCAAGGACAACAAGCTGTCTGTGGCGCAGGTCGCGAAGGACGCCGGCATCACGGTGACCGACTTCGCGCGCTTCAAGGTCGGCGCGTAACGACTGCAAGGGGGTTCGGATCCGACAGATCCGAACCCCCTTCTTCATGCCCACGAGGCACTATCTTGAATCGGGACGAGAGGACCACATCCATGACTGAACGCACCGGACGCCGCCGCGTCCTGCTCAAGCTCTCCGGCGAAGCCTTCGGTGGCGGACAGCTCGGCGTCAACCCCGACGTCGTTGGCCAGATCGCCCGTGACATCGCCGCAGCAGTCGACCGCGTCGAGGTCGCCGTCGTCGTCGGTGGCGGCAACTTCTTCCGCGGCGCCGAGCTCAGCCAGCGCGGCATGGATCGCGGCCGTGCCGACTACATGGGCATGCTCGGCACCGTCATGAACGCGCTCGCCCTGCAGGACTTCCTCGAGCAGGCCGGCGCCGCCACCCGCGTGCAGTCCGCCATCTCGATGACCCAGGTCGCCGAGCCCTACATCCCCCTGCGCGCAGAGCGCCACATGGAGAAGGGGCGCGTCGTGATCTTCGGCGCCGGCGCCGGTCTGCCGTACTTCTCCACCGACACGGTCGCTGCGCAGCGCGCCCTCGAGATCGGTGCACAGGAGGTGCTCGTCGCCAAGAACGGCGTCGACGCCATCTACACCGCAGACCCCAACAAGCACGCGGATGCCGAGCGCATCGACCGTGTCACCTACCGTGATGCGCTCCAGCGCGGACTCAAGGTGGTCGACTCCACCGCCTTCAGCCTGTGCATGGACAACAACATGGACATGCACGTGTTCGGCATGGAGCCGGCAGGCAACGTCACGCGCGCGCTGCTCGGCGAGAAGATCGGCACGGTCGTCACCGCCTGACCGTGTGCGCACCGGTTCGGTGCACCTCCAACGATAGAATCACCCGAAACCCCTCGACGATAGGAGACCCCGTGATCGCGGATGTCCTCGCTGAAACCACCGCACGAATGACGCGCGCGGTCGATGCCGCCAAGGAGGACTTCGCGACGGTCCGCACGGGACGCGCGAACCCGCAGCTGTTCCAGAAGCTCCTCGTGGACTACTACGGAACGCCGACGCCCCTCGCGCAGCTCGCCTCGCTGGCAAACCCCGAGGCACGCAGCCTGATCATCACGCCGTACGACAAGTCGGCGCTGAAGGCCATCGAGCAGGCGGTGCGCGACATGCCGAACCTCGGCGCTAACCCGACCAACGACGGCAACATCGTGCGCGTCACGATGCCGGAACTCACGGCCGAGCGTCGCAAGGAGTACGTCAAGCTCGTCAAGTCCAAGGGCGAGGATGCCAAGGTGCACGTCCGTGGCATCCGCCGCAAGGCGAAGGACGAGTTGGACGCGCTCAAGAGCGAGGTCGGCGAGGATGAGATCGCACGCGGCGAGAAGGAGCTCGACGCTCTGACCCGTCAGCACGTCGATCTCATCGACGACGCGCTCAAGCGCAAAGAGGCTGAGCTTCTCGAGGTCTGACGCGGATGTCTGGCGATTCCGAGGCTGAGGACCGTCCACTCACACGCCGCGAGGTGCGTGATGGGGATGCTCCTGAGCAGACCCCGGCCGACGCGCCGGGGGAGGCGGAGGACACCGAGACTCCGGTTCGCGGCGTGCCGCTGACCGATGCGGCCTTTCCGTCGTTCGACGCATCGGTGATCCCGCCACGCCCGCCGCTGCCTGGCGACTCGTCACCCGATGGTGATGTGCCCGATCCTCGGCGGCCGAAGACGGGTGACCATGCGGCCATCCGCGAGCAGCTCCGTGCTGCGCGGGACGACTTCGAGTCGCACGTCTCGCATGCGCGCGATCAGTTCGAGCAGACGAACGAGCGCATCAAGCAGCGCACGGGGCGTGACCTGCTCGTCGCGATCGGCATCGGGGTCGCCTTCGGCGCACTGCTGGTCGGATCGTTGGTGTTCTTCAAGGCGCTCTTCCTGCCGCTCGTGCTCGCCGCCGCGCTGCTGGGCATCTACGAACTGTCCCGGGCCATGCGCACCGGCGGTCGACGCGTCGACATCGTTCCGCAGCTGATCGGTGGAACCGCGATCGTCTGTACGGCGTTCTTCGCCGAACTCTGGCTGTGCTGGGTCGTGCTGTTCGCCTCCGTCGCTTTCGTCAGCGTGTGGCGGATGGTCGCCCAAATGGTCGCCAAAGATGGCCGCACCTATGGTGACGTGCTCTCTGACGTGCTCGTGGGCGGGTTCATTCAGGTCTACGTGCCCTTCCTCGCCTCGATCGCGCTGATGCTGCTCATCCGCGAAGGCGGGGAGTGGTGGGTCCTGTCGTTCATCGTCATCGCGGTCGTGGCCGACACCAGCGCCTACGCCGCAGGCCTTGCCTTCGGCAAGCATCCGATGGCGCCTCGGATCTCACCCAAGAAGACCTGGGAAGGCTTCGCCGGTGCGGTGATCGGCTCGCTCGTCGCCGGTGTGCTGCTGGCCATGTTCCTGTTGCACCTCGAATGGTGGTGCGGACTCATCCTCGGTGCCGCGATCCTGCTCTCGGCAACACTCGGAGATCTGGGTGAGTCCATGCTCAAGCGCGACCTCGGCATCAAGGACATGAGCTCCTGGTTGCCCGGTCACGGCGGACTGCTCGACCGGCTGGACAGCATCCTGCCGTCGACGGTGCCTGCTCTCGCCCTCTACTACCTGCTCGCGCCGTGGACGGTGGCCTGATGACTGACGACGACTCCGCCCGCGCCTCCTTCCCGGTGGTGACCGGCAAGGCCAAGGGCTATCACCGCGCCGCGGTCGACACCTTCCTGGACGCCGCGCGCCGGGCATTCGAATCGGATGACGACGCGCTCACGGCCGATGACGTGCGGCTCGCGTCGTTCCCGATGGTTCGCGACGGGTATGCCGTCGAGGATGTCGACGCAGCCCTTGCACGCGTGGAGGATGCCTTCGCTGCCCGTGCGCGGGCCCGCGCGGTGCGGCGCGAAGGTGTGGAGAACTGGGTGGCGAAGGCGCGCGCGGACGCGCAGGTGATCCTCGATCACCTCGGTCGTGACCGCCGGCACCGCTTCGCGCGCACCGGATTCCTCACCTTCGGATATCGCAAGGATGAGGTCGATCACGTGACCGACCGCATCGCGGGCTTTCTCCGCGACGGTGACGAGCTGACCGTAGAGCAGGTGCGCAAGGCGGCGTTCCGTATGCAGCGCGGCGGCTATCGCGAGGAGCAGGTCGACGCGCTGCTGGACGCGACCGTCGAAGTCATGCTCGCCGTGCGGTGAGCTCTCATGGAGGATTCAGGCAGTCCCGCGTATACTCATGCCCATCGTGACTCCCGATAACGAACTGATCTCGTCCGCGCGCCCGGCCGCTCCTCAGCGGCCCGCCGCGCGCCGCAGCAGCACACGGCGACCGATCGTCGCCATCCTCGCATCGTTCGCGGTTGTCGGATTCTCCGCCGCGATGATCGCCCCCACCGGCATGGCCGTCGCCGACCCGGCGACGGATGAAGACACCGTGACCGCGTATTCGCTGGCGGCCGCAGACACGCAGAACCTCACCGTCACGGTCGAGGGTTCAGACCTCGCCCCGCAGACGCGCGGCACCTTCGAGGTGTACGTCAAGCCGAAGCCGAAGCCCGTTGTCGTCGCGGAGACCGCATCGTCTGGTTCGACCTCGAGCGGCGCGCCATCCGCACCGCGATACAGCGGGGGAGGCTCGAAGGACCAGTGGATGAGCGCCGCCGGCATCCCGCAGAGCGACTGGGCGTATGTCGACTCGATCGTTTCGCGCGAGAGCGGCTGGAACCCGAACGCGACGAACTCCTCGTCTGGTGCGTGCGGCCTGGTGCAGATCTACCCCTGCTCGAAGGTCGCCAACGCATACAATCCCGTAGTCAACCTGACCTGGGGCAACAGCTACGCCAACGGTCGCTACGGCAGCTGGGCCAACGCGTACGCCTTCTGGCAGCGCAACCACTGGTGGTAAGCCGCCGACATGCCGCGATCGCGTAGACGCCGCCCGGAGCCCCGCGACCACGATGAGTCTTTTGACCGCCTGCTCGCGGGGTGGAAACGCACCGAGACGCGCCGGGGCCAGGAGTGGACCGTGCAGCCCGTCTCTGCGGTCCAGGCGGTCAAGGCCTACGTGTGTCCTGGTTGCGGACGCACGATCGAACCTGGGACGGCCCATCTCGTTGCCTGGCGCGCCGACGGTGTGCTCGGCGAGGCGGCCGACCTTGCCGCACGACGACACTGGCATTCAGCCTGTTGGAGGATTGCATGACCCTGGAGATCCGCGGACCGGTCGAGCTGCCGGCGCAGCGTGAAGACATCGAGCTGGAGACGGCAGACGGGCTGACGCTCGTGGGCGAGCTCGCCACTCCGGAGCATCGGTCGCCCGTCGCGACGTTGGTCACGCTGCATCCGCTGCCTACCGCCGGCGGCTTCATGGATTCGCACATCATCCGCAAGGCGGCCGCCCGCTTGCCGGCTCAAGCCGATCTCGCCGTGCTGCGTTTCAACACCCGCGGTACGACGTCTCCGCGGGGTACCAGCGATGGTGCCTTCGACGGGGGGGCTTCCGAGCAGTTCGATGTGGCCGCAGCGATGGACTTTGTTCGGGGCCGGGGCCTGCCGCGTCCCTGGCTGTTGGGCTGGTCGTTCGGCACGGAACTCGCCCTGAAGTATGGTCGCGACCACGACATCGAGGGCATCATCCTGCTCTCGCCGCCGCTGCACCGCGCCACCGACGCCGAGGTCGCCGCGTGGGCGTCGAGTGGCCACCGTGTCGTGATCCTCGTGCCCGAGTTCGATGACTACCTTCGCCCCGACGAGGCCAGGGAGCGCTTCGCGTCCATCCCCGACGCCACGCTCATCGCCGTCGAGGGCGGTAAGCACCTGTGGGTCGGTGAGAATCAGACGCGCCGCGTGCTGACCGAGATCGTCGCAGCCGTCAACCCGAACGCTCTGCCCCTCGCGACGGTCTGGGAGGAGTGAGCGTCACAGCTCGTTCATCCTGGGGATGACCACCTGGCGGTAGATGATCAAGATGCTCGCCGCGACAGGAATGGCGATCAGGGCGCCCAGCAGGCCGAGCAGCGAGCCGCCGGCCAGGGCAGCGACCACAACGACAGCGCCCGGGACCGAGACAGCGCGGCTCATGATCCGCGGGTTGATGAAGTATGCCTCGACCTGCATGTAGATCAGGTAGTAGATGGCGGCGGCCAAGGCGGTCGCGGGGGAGCCGAGCCCGGGGATCAGGCAGATCAACACGATGATCGTCGAACCGGTGAGGGTGCCCACCAGGGGGATCAGCGAGAAGAAGAACGCGATGACAGCCAGCACCGCCGGGAACGGCGCCTGGATGATCGTGAGATAGATCGCGCTCAAGACGCCGTTGATCACGCCGAGCGTCACCTGCCCCATGACGTAGTAGCCGACAGAGTCGGTGATCTGCTCGCCCAGGTCGATGAACCGGTCGCGCTTGGATGCCGGCACGAGCTGGTACACCGCCGCCTTGAGCGACGGCGTCGAGGCGGTGAGGTAGATCGTGAGGATCAGCACGATGAAGGCGCCGAACACGCCGCTGACGATCGCGGTGCCGACGACCACGACGCTTTCCGTGATGGTGCTCCAGTTGCCGATCAGCCAGCCTGTGGCGTTGCTGAACATGTCGTCGATGAAGCTGCGCTGCAGCCCAGGGAAGATGCCGAGGATCCACTCCTTGACGTCGTCGATGTGCGTGCTCTGCAGATAGAAGGTGATCTGTCGCACCAGCTGGCCGATCTGATCGATGAGGATCGGCAGGATCATCCACACGATTCCGGCGAAGATCGCCAGCACGCCGAGCACGGTCGCCAGCACAGCCCCCCATCGGGGCAGTCCCTTGCGCTCCAGGAACGAGACGAGCGGATCAAGGCCGAGACTCAGAAACAGCGCGGTGCCGACGTACAGCAGCACGGTGGATAGGGTCTGGGCGCTGCTGATCAGCACGATGCCGAGACCGACACCGAGGGTGGCGACCAGCGCCGTGCGGAACGGGCTGTGAATCTTCATATGCGCGTCGAACCTCCTGGTCAGCAAGCCTAGTTCGTGGGTAATGTCCAGGTGGTTTCGCTAGGCTGGAATGTCGAGCGGAGACTGTCGGCGCATGGCCGCAGTCACGTAAGGAGTTGATTCGTGCGTTTCGTATGGGCCGTCGTGGCCTTCGTGCTTGCCACGGTCCTGATCGGTGCGGGTATCGCCCAGCGCACGATCTTCATGGGGCCATCCGAGATTCAGATGGAACTGACCGTCGATGACCCCGAGCCCTACGTGCTCGTCGACAGCGAGGTGCTGCGCGCCAACGAGGGCCTGCAGACGCTGCTCGTGCGCGGAGAAGGCGATCTGTTCGTCGCCTACGGTCGCACGGCCGACATGACGGCCTGGCTCTCGGACACGGCCTACAACCATGTCTCACTCGACACCGCGGAAGACGGCACGTCGACGGCCACGACGGAGCACGTCGATGCCGCTCAGCCGGCCGAAGACGGAGCCGAGACGTCGGGGCGTAACCCCGCCGGTTCCGACCTGTGGCTGGACTCGTTCAGCGATCAGGATTCGGTCGTCGCCCGGCTGCAGCTCACCGAGGGCAACAGCGTGCTGATCGCGAAGGACGGTGTGGAGGCCGCGCCCACCGACATGCTCGTCTCTTGGGAGCAGGACACCCGGACGCCCCTCGCCGGCCCACTCATGGTGGCCGGTGGCATCGTGCTCGCGGCCGGTCTCGTGCTCTACGTGCTGGCCATCCGTCACCAGCGTCGAGGACGCGGCCCGCGTCGCAAGGGCTTGGGCCCGCTGCCGGAAACCCAGCCGATCACCACGGTTGCTGGGGCGGACGACGTGCGTACCGACGCAGACGACGCATCCGACGTGAAGGATGCCGATGCGACGCGCCGATCCGACGAGAGCGGTACCGCGCAGCGGCGTGCCGTGCGCCGCCGGCTGGCCATCGGTGCTCCGGCGCTGGTGCTCACCGCCGCTCTCGCCACCGGGTGCTCGGCCGACTCCTGGCCCGAACTGCAGGGCCCGTCGGCCACACCATCGCCGACCCCGACCGTCGTTGCGCCGGAGAACCAGAAACCGCCGGCCGTCACCGAGGGGCAGGCTGCCCGGATCGTGCAGGAGATCACCGACACGATCACGAAGGCCGACGAGGACCTCGACATCGACCTCGCCGCGACCCGGTACGACGGAGCCGCGCTCGCGGCGCGCACGACCGACTACACCTTGCGCGCCAAAATCAAGGATCGTGAGGCTCCGACAACGGTGCCGCGTGAAGACATCACCGTGCTGTTGCCCGAGGCCACCGACGCCTGGCCCCGTTCGGTTCTCGTGCTGACCGTCGCCGAAGGCGATGACACCGTGCCGCCGGTGATGCTGACGATGACCCAGGTCGACCCATGGGCGGACTACAAGGTCACCGATGTGGCCGAGATGCCCGCCTCCGGCGAGTTCCCCGACGTCGCCCCGGCCTGGCTGGGAGCGACGAAGGTGCCCGCCGAGTCGCCGTTCCTCATGCTGCCCCCGGCCGAGCTCGGCGCAGCCTTCTCAGACTTGGTCGACTCCGGTGACAAGAGCGAGTACGCGGGCAGTTTCGACGAGGTCACGCAGACGCTGGTCGCTTCGATCCAGGAGAGTCGCGCGGCGGTCGTGAAGAACCTCGCCAAGAAGGGGGCGTCGAAGACGACCAAGGCGGCCTTCAATATGGAGCCGACCGAGATCGAGCCGTTGTCGATGGCGACGCTGGACAGCGGTGCGATCGTCGCGATTTCGGTCGCCGACCTCGAGACGATCACTCCGACGACCTCCGACGCCGTCATCCGTTTCGGCGACAACGCGGAGGCGAAGGCGCTCACCGGGGCATCCGAGTCGGCCAAGGGCGTGCGCACCACTTACGGCCTGCAACTCTTCTTCGCCGTTCCCGCCCAGGGATCGTCTGAGCAGATCCGCCTGCTCGCCGTGCATCAGGACCTCCTCAGTGTGAAGGTGATCAAGTGAACGACATCTCTCCGGCCGCCCTCCGCGGCGCGGTCGACCTCTCCTCGCTCCGCAACCGTCCCCAAGCGGGAAGCGCACCGGCACCGGCATCCGGAGCGCCGACCGGCGGTGTCGTCGTGGACGTGACCGACGCGTCATTCCCGCAGGTGCTGGAACTCTCGCGCACGGTGCCCGTGGTCGTCGACCTGTGGGCCGCCTGGTCGGAGCCGAGCATGCAGCTCTCCCCGCTCATCGAGAAGGTCACGCGCGAGCAGAACGGTCGGGTCGTGCTCGCCAAGGTCGACGTCGACGCCAACCCGCAGATCGTCCAGGCCTTCCGGGCGGAATCGATCCCGCTCGTGGTCGCGCTCGTCGCCGGGCAGCCCGTGCCGATGTTCACGGGTGCGACCCCAGAGGAGCAGGTGCGCGACGTCTTCTCTCGACTGCTCGAGCTCGCCGCGCAGAACGGTGTGACCGGTTCGGTGCCGACCGACGGCGCGGATGCCCGCGACGCCCCGGAGGAGGCCGCCGAGGCCCCGCTCCCGCCACTGCACGCGGAAGCGTACGAGGCGATCGAGGCCGGTGACTACGCGCGCGCGGTCGCGGCCTACGAGAAGGCACTCGCCGAGAACCCTCGCGATGAAGATGCCAAGGCAGGACTCGGGCAGGTGCGCCTGCTCGATCGCGTGCAGGGCCTCGACCTGCAGCAGGCCCGCGAGGCGGCCGCGGCGGCACCGCGCGACGTGCAGGCCCAGTTCGCCGTGGCCGACCTCGACATCTCAGGCGGACACGTCGCGGACGCCTTCGATCGTCTGCTCGATCTCTTCGCGGCTGTGCCCGTCGACGAGCGCGCAGCCGTGCGCGAGCGACTCGTGGAGCTCTTCGATCTCGTCGGGTCGGCTGACCCGCGCGTCGCCGCCGCCCGCACCCGCTTGGCGTCGCTGCTGTTCTGATCCGACACCCGTTGACGACGAAGGCCGGCCCCTCCGTGGAGGGACCGGCCTTCGTCACATCTCAGCCGCGCGACGCGGTCGGAACGTGCGGCTCCGGCTGGTACCGCAGCCAGATCGTCGAGAGGCCGGGCAGGGTCAGCTTGGCGATCGCGGCACCGTCATCCGTCTCCGGGTGGGCGGTGACGACCCCGTAGTTGCCGGCACCGCTGCCACCGAACTCCGCAGCATCCGTGTTGAGCACCTCCTGCCACACACCCTCGACCGGCAGCGCCAGGCGGAAGCCCGTGTGTGTCGCACCGGCGAAGTTGGTGATCGAGACGAGACGGCCGCCGTGACTGTCCCGTCGCTCGAACGCCACGACGCTCGGATCCCAGGTGGGCCCGCCCAGGCGCGTGAACGAGGAGCTGTCGTTGTCACGCTCCCACAGCGGCGGCTGCGTACGGTACACGCCGTTGATCGCGCCGACGAGCTCCTGCAGCTGCCGGTGAGCGGGCTGGTCGAGCAGCCACCAGTCCAGATCGCGGTCGACCGACCATTCGCCGATCTGCCCGAACTCCTGCCCCATGAACAGCAGCTTCTTGCCCGGGTGGCCCCACATGTAACCGAGGAAGGCACGCACATTCGCGAGCTTGTGGGCGTGATCGCCCGGCATCCGCGAGATCAGACTGCCCTTGCCGTGCACGACCTCGTCGTGGCTGATCGGCAGGAGGTAGTTCTCGCCGAACCCGTACACGAACGAGAACGTGATCTCGCCCTCGTGGTGCGAGCGGTGGATGGGGTCGCGCTTCATGTAGACGAGCGAGTCGTTCATCCAGCCCATGTTCCACTTGAAACCGAAGCCGAGGCCGGCGCGGTTGGTGGGGGCGGTGACGCCAGGGAAGGCGGTGGACTCCTCGGCGATCATGACGATGCCCTTGTGCGCCTTGTAGGCCGTGGCATTGACCTCCTGCAGGAAGCGAATCGCCTCCAGGTTCTCGCGACCGCCATGGATGTTCGGCTCCCACTCGCCGTCGTTGCGGGAGTAGTCGAGGTAGAGCATCGACGCCACGGCATCCACCCGCAGACCGTCGACGTGGAACTCGCTCATCCAGTACAGGGCATTCGCGACGAGGAAGTTGCGCACCTCGTTGCGTCCGTAGTCGAAGATCAGCGTGCCCCAGTCCTGGTGCTCGCCGCGCCGCGGGTCCGGGTGCTCGTACAGCGCCTGCCCGTCGAACCGGGCGAGCGCGAACTCATCCTTGGGGAAGTGCCCCGGCACCCAGTCCATGATCACGCCGATCCCGGCCTGGTGTAGCCGGTCGATCAGGTACCGCAGGTCGTCGGGCGAGCCGTAACGGCTCGTCGGGGCGTAGTAACCGGTGACCTGGTAGCCCCAGGAGCCGCCGAAGGGGTGCTCGGCCAGCGGCATGAACTCGACATGCGTGAAGCCCGTGGCACGCACGTGCTCGATCAGCGGTTCCGCCGCCTCGCGATAGCCGAGGCCGCCGCGCCACGAGCCCAGATGAACCTCGTACACCGACATCGGCTGCGCCACCG
This sequence comes from Microbacterium istanbulense, assembly GCF_037204145.1. Classification (NCBI taxonomy): domain Bacteria; kingdom Bacillati; phylum Actinomycetota; class Actinomycetes; order Micrococcales; family Microbacteriaceae; genus Microbacterium; species Microbacterium istanbulense. Next base: position 40,844 of record NZ_JBBDGN010000008.1, on the reverse strand, counting down.
CGTGCGTGGCCGCGCGGCGGGTGAGCCAGGCGCCATCGCCCCAGGTGTATGAACCCTGCGTGACGACGGATGCCGTCGCCGGCGGTACTTCTGCCGCCTGGGCCATCGGGTCGGCCTTGAGCAGCCAACGGCCATCAGCCGCGAGAATCTCGTACTTGTAGCGGGCTCCGATGGGGACGTCGGGCACGAACAGCTCCCAGACGCCGCTCGACCCCATCGAGCGCATGGCGTGCCCCTCGCCGTTCCACGAGTTGAAGTCGCCTACCACCCGCACGGCCTTGGCATTGGGGGCCCACACAGCGAAGTCGACGCCATCGTCACCGTCGAGCGACAGAGGGCGCGCGCCGAGCACGTCCCACAGGCGCTCGTGCCGGCCCTCACCGATCAGGTGCAGGTCGATCTCGCCCAGCGCGCTGAGGTGCCGGTACGGGTCAGCAGCGACGAGCTCATCGCCGCCGGCGTACACCGTGGCGATCTTGTACGGCACGGGAGGTCCGTCGTGACGCCCCTCCCAGATGCCGTGTGCGACGTGGGCGAGAGCCAGGCGGCTGCCGTCATCGAACACGGCCTCGACCGATTCGGCGAGTGGCCGACGGGCGCGGATGGTCGTGGTCGTTCGGCCCAGAGAATCGGTGTCCGGGTGTGCGCCGAGCACCGAGTGCGGGTCATGATGGGCCGCACCAGCGATCGCCGCCCAGTCGGGGGAGGCCGTGACGTCCTCGATGTAGCTCATGCTCGCTCCTTCACCCTGAGGATGTGTACCGGCTCGGCGAAGGCGTCGAGCCGCACGTAGTTGTGGTCCCGCCACGTCCAGGTCTCCCCGGTGAGCAGGTCTTCGACCTCGAACTCGTCACCCGGGGTGACACCCCATATGCGCGAATCCAGGTGCACTGTTGTCTCACGCACCGAATGCGGGTCGACGTTCGCAATCACGAGGATCGTGTCCGACGAGCCGGTTCCGGTGAACTCGGCATCCAGATGCTTGGAATAGACCAGCACCGCGTCGTCATCGCTCCAGTGGAACGAGATGTTGCGCAGCTGTCGCAGTGCGGGATGCGCACGGCGAATCTCGTTGAGGCGGCGGAGGAGCGGCGCGAGCGAGTCGCCGCGCTCCTCGGCACCGGCCCAGTCCCGCAGCTTGAACTCGTACTTCTCGTTGTCGATGTTCTCTTCCGAACCCGGACGTGCGACGTTCTCGAACAGTTCGTAGCCGGCATAGACACCGTAGGTGGGCGCCGAGGTGGCGGCGATGCACGCACGGATGCGGTACGCCGCACGGCCGCCGTACTGCAGGTACTCGGTGAGAATGTCGTGCGTGTTCACGAACAGGTTCGGGCGCATGTAATCGGCGGTGTCCTGCGAGACCGTCGTGAGGAACTCCTCGAGCTCGGCCTTGGTGTTGCGCCAGGTGAAGTAGCTGTAGCTCTGCTGGAAGCCGACGGCGGCCAGCGCGCGCATCACCGCCGGGCGCGTGAAGGCCTCCGCGAGGAAGATCACGTCAGGGTCGGTGGCGTTGACGGTCGCGATCAGCCACTCCCAGAACTGCAGAGGCTTGGTGTGCGGGTTGTCGACGCGGAAGATCTTCACGCCCTGGCCCACCCAGTGCTGCACGACGCGCAGCATCTCCTGGTAGATGCCCTCGGGGTCATTGTCGAAGTTCAGCGGATAGATGTCCTGGTACTTCTTCGGCGGGTTCTCGGCATAGGCGATCGTGCCGTCGGGCAGGGTCGTGAACCACTCCGGGTGTTCGGTGACCCAGGGGTGATCGGGAGAGGCCTGCAGCGCCAGGTCGAGTGCGACCTCCAGGCCTTCGGCTTTGGCTGCTCGGACGAACGCGCGGAAGTCGGCCGGCTTGCCGAGCTCGGGGTGGATGGCGTCATGGCCACCCTCCGGCGCTCCGATCGCGTAGGGGGAACCGGGGTCGCCCGGCTCGGTGGTGAGCGTATTGTTACGCCCCTTGCGGTTGGTCGTGCCGATCGGGTGGATCGGCACGAGGTAGATGACGTCGAAGCCCATGTCGGCGACAGCGGGCAGACGCTTGGCCGCCGTGCGGAATGTGCCGCTCTTGATCGAGCCGTCCTTCAGGCGCTTGGCGCCCTCAGAGCGGGGGAAGAACTCGTACCAGGCACCCACGCCCGCGCGGGTGCGTTCCACGGTGATCGGCAGCCACACGGTGTGTGCGCCGAGGCTGGCGAGCGGCCGGGCAGCGAAGTACGCCGCCAGGGTCTCGTCGATGGCGAGGGCGTGCAGGGTTTCTGCATCCGCTCCGTCCAGCCGGGCGGCTGCGGCCTTCAGCGCCTTCTTCTCAGCGGCCGGGCGATCCTTCTCTGCGGCGGCCTGCAGCAGCAGCTGAGCACCCATCGTTCCCATCAGCGGCACGTCGACCCCGGCCAGCGCCTTGACCTCGGCGGCGTGCGCCCAGGTCGCGAAGTCGTCGGCGAAGCCTTCGAAGCGGTAGCTCCACCCACCCTCGGCGACGAGCTCGACCTGCGCGCTCCAGCCGTCGGTACCGTCGGCGTCCGCCGTGAGGCGGTGCAGGCTCTCGGTGCCGTCCGGGTCGCGCAGCCGCAGGTGCACCCCGATGATGTCGTGCCCTTCGCGGAAGGCGACGATGCGGAACGGCACGACCTCGCCGGAGAACGCCTTGGCGGGGAAACCGTCAGGCACCAGGGGCGACGGATCGGTCAGGGGGATGCGCCCCATCGACGAACCGCCGCGGTCGTCGGTGACGGCCGCAGGCCGTACCGGGATGAGTGCGGGGCTCGTGAACCCCGCGGGACGAGATGCGTTTCGTGCGACCACACCTTGAATGTACAGCCCAGCGTGGGGTGCGTCACGCCTCCCGACGCCGAATGTCAGGGGGTGTCGCCGATGACCTCGAACAGCCGCATCGAGGTGCCCTCGATCGGCAGCACAGCACCGGGCTCGTAGACCTTCTCATCGACGGTGGGACGCTCATCCGCGCTGGACCACAGCTGCACGAAACCGGTGGCGCCCTCGACGGATTCCGGCAGCCGCACATCGATCGGAGCCTCGGTACCGTGCACGATCAGCAGGATGCGATTCGCGGCGGCATTCTCCGGAACGCTGGATGAGACGTACTGCAACGTGCGGTTGCGAGGGTCGTTCCACTGCTCGACCTCCATGGTGTCGCCATTCTGGTCGAACCAGTCCATGACGGAGGCCCCCGGCACGTGTTCGCCAAGGCGGGCATAGCGTGCCGGACGCAGCGCCGGGTTCTCGACGCGCAGACGCGTGAGCAGTGAGACGTGCGCCTGGAGGTCCTTCTGCCACGGCTCGTGGTCCCAGTTCAGCCAGGTGAGCGGGGAGTCCTGACAGTACGCGTTGTTGTTGCCGCGCTGGGTGCGCCCGAACTCGTCGCCGGCGGTGAGCATGGGAATGCCGGCCGACAGCAGCAGCGTGCCGAGCAGGTTACGCATGGCCTTTCGGCGCGCGGTATCGATAACGGGGTCGTCGGTGGGGCCCTCGACGCCGTGGTTGAACGAGCGGTTCATGTCCGCGCCGTCATGGTTGTTCTCGCCGTTGGCCTCATTGTGCTTGACGTCGTACGAGACGAGGTCGTTGAGGGTGAAACCGTCGTGAGCGGTGACGAAGTTGATGCTCGCGAGCGGTCCGCGTTCTTCGCTGTACGTGTTCGCGGAACCGGCGAGGCGGTTGGCGAATCCACCGATGCCGACCGGCGCCGAGGCGCGTCGCGCGTAGTCGATGTCGCTGAGCCAGAAGTTGCGGACGCGGTCGCGGTAGCGGTCGTTCCATTCGCTCCACCCGGCACCGAAGTTGCCGGTCTGCCAGCCGCCGAGGCCGACATCCCAGGGCTCGGCGATGATCTTCACGCCCTGCAGCGCTTCGTCTTCGCGGATCGCGACGAGCAGCGGATGCTCGGGATCGAACTCGTGCTGGGCATTGCGGCCGAGCGCGGCGGCGAGGTCGAAGCGGAAGCCGTCGATCTGCATCTCGTTCGCCCAGTACCGCAGCGAGTCGAGCACGAGTCGGGCGGCGGCATCCGTCGCCGTGTTCACGGTGTTGCCGACACCGGTCGTGTCGATATAGGCGCCGTCGGCCTGCTGGCGGTAGTACAGCGCGTTGTCGATGCCGCGGAAGCTGGAGCGCGGACCGCCGATGCCCTCTTCGCTGGTGTGGTTGTAGACCACGTCGAGGATGACCTCGATACCCGCCTCATGTAGCAGCTTGACCATGCCCTTGAACTCGGTGATCACGGCCTCGGGGCCGCCCTTGCGCGCCGCTTCACTGGCGTAAGCATTGTGCGGGGTGAAGAAGTTGAGCGTGTTGTAGCCCCAGTAGTTCGTCAACCCGCGCTCGAGAAGGCGAGGCTCCGTGACGAACGCATGCACGGGCAGCAACTCGATCGCGGTGATGCCAAGGCTCTTGTAGTACTCGATCATCGCGGGGTGGGCGAGCCCGGCGTAGGTGCCGTGCAGGGCAGGGGTCACGTCGGGGTGACGCTTGGTGATGCCCTTGAGGTGACCTTCGTAGATCACCGTGCGATCCAGAGACGTCTGCGGCTTGCGCACATCGCCCCAGTCGAAACCGTCGGTGATGACAACCGAACGCCACTCCTCGTAACCATCACCCTGTGCGAGACCGCGGGCGTAGGGGTCGAGCAGCAGGGTCTCGGGATTGAAGATGTTCCCGGGGCCGTGCGGACCGTTCACGCGCAGTGCGTAGCGCGTACCCGCCTGCAGCAGATCTGTCGTGATCTCCCACACTCCGCCTGGCCGCCGCTCCAGCGGTGCCTGAGCGGTTTCCCAGTCGAGATCGGTCGCGTCGAAGACGACAAGCTCGACCGAAGAGGCGTTGCGTGACCAGACCCGCAGCGTACCGACACCGTCGTGAAGGTGGACGCCGAGGTTGTCGAGGGCGGCGCCCGTGAAGGACGGCGCAATGGGCTCAGGCATGGCGAACATCCTATGGCTCGCCGGGCCGCTTCGGTGAATCAGAGTCGCGAATCGGATGCGCCTCGGTTTCGCCGTCCGTGGGCGCTAGCCGGATGGGAGGATGGTCGGATGCGGTTCTACCTGGATCATGCTGCAACGACGCCCTTGCGACCCGAGGCTCGGGATGCCTGGGTGGCGGCGAGCGACACGCTCGGCAACGCCTCGTCGACGCACGGTGCGGGTCAGGATGCGCGGCGTCTGCTCGAAGAAGCCCGCGAACAGGTGGCGGCGGTGCTGGACTGCGATCCGATCGAGATCGTGTTCACCTCGGGCGGCACGGAGTCGATCAATCTCGCGCTGAGCGGGCTCTGGCGCGCGCGGGCATCCGGAACGGACGCGATCGTGCTGCCGGATGCCGAACATCACGCCACGATGGACACGGCGGTGGCTCTGGCCGTCGAGGGCGCGGTGCTGCGCCATGTGCCCGTGGACAGTCTGGGCCGGATCACCGTCGATGAGTTCGCGGCTGCGCTGCCCGGCGCCGCCCTGGCCACCGCCCTCGTGGCGAACAACGAGGTCGGCACGGTGAACGACGCCGCCGGACTCAGCCATGCGGCCGCGGGCGCCGCGGTGCCACTGCACCTGGACGCGGTCGCCGCCTGGGGGCATCTGCCGCTGTCCTTCCGTCGGCTCCGCGGCGATGCGCCGGCCGGTGCGGGCCTGGTCGCGCTCAGCGTGGCCGGGCACAAGATCGGTGCGCCGGTGGGCGTGGGTGCGCTGGTGGTGGCGCGCACGGCGCGGCTGAGCGCGCTCATCCACGGCGGGGCCCAGCAGCGCGGGCTCAGGGCCGGTACGCAGGATGTGCCGGGGGCGGTGGCGCTCGCGGCTGCGGCTGTGGCATCGGAGCGAGAGCGGGAGCTCGAGGCGCGTCGTCTGGCCGGACTCCGCGACCGGCTCGTAGCCGGCATCCGTTCCCGCGTGCCGCACGCGCAGGTGCTCGGCGACCCGGACGACCGCCTGCCCGGTAACGCCCATCTGCTCTTCCCCGGCGCGGTCGGGGAGAGCCTGCTGTTTCTGCTCGACGTCGCCGGCATCGCCGCCTCGACCGGATCGGCCTGTCAGGCCGGGGTCGCCGAACCCTCCCACGTGGTCATGGCCATGGGCTTCATCGAGCAGGACGCCCGCAGCGTCTTGCGCTTCTCACTCGGACGCACCTCGACCGACGCCGATGTGGACGCCGTGCTCGCGGCCATCACCGATGCCGTGGCACGGGCATCCGGCGCCGGCTCAGGCATCCGCTCGTAGACTGGACGGATGCGAATTCTGGCGGCGATGAGCGGTGGCGTCGATTCCGCCGTGGCTGCGGCACGCGCGGTCGAGGCGGGTCACGATGTCGTCGGCGTGCACCTGGCGCTTTCTCGGGCGGGCGGCACGTTGCGCACCGGCTCGCGCGGATGCTGCACGATCGAAGACGCGATGGATGCTCGTCGTGCGGCCGACCGTCTCGGCATCCCGTTCTACGTGTGGGACTTCTCCGAGCGATTCCGCGACGACGTCATCGACGACTTCATCGCCGAGTACCAGGCTGGTCGCACCCCGAACCCGTGCATGCGGTGCAACGAGAAGATCAAGTTCGCCGCGCTGCTCGAGCGGGCCCTCGAGCTCGGCTTCGATGCGGTCTGCACCGGTCACTACGCGACGCTCATCGACGGCGAGGGCGGTCTTGAACTGCACCGGGCATCCGACAACGCCAAGGATCAGTCCTACGTGCTCGGCGTGCTCACCGCCGAACAGCTCGCGCACACGTACTTCCCGCTCGGTTCGACGCCGTCCAAGGCGCAGGTCAGGGCCGAGGCGGCCGAGCGGGGCCTCAGCGTGGCGCAGAAGCCGGACAGCCACGACATCTGCTTCATCCCCGACGGCGACACCCGCGGGTGGCTGGCCGAGAAGGCCGGCTCCGAGACGGGGGAGATCATCGATCGGTCGGGTGAGGTCGTCGGCTCGCACGACGGGGCGCACGCGTTCACCGTCGGCCAGCGCCGAGGCCTGAAGCTCGGTGTGCCGGCTGCCGATGGCAAGCCCCGGTTCGTCCTCGAGGTGCGCCCGGTGTCGAACACGGTGGTGGTCGGCCCGAAGGAGGCACTGGCGATCGCGGAGATCTCGGGGGAGCGCTACAGCTGGGCGGGCGCGGCACCCGCGCAGTCATCGTTCTCTTGTGAGGTGCAGATCCGCGCGCATGCGGAGCCGGCGGCGGCGGTCGCCCACGTCAGCGCTGACGGGGTTCGTGTGGTGCCGGAGGTTCCGCTCGATGGCGTTGCGCCGGGGCAGACGGCGGTGCTGTACGTCGGCACGCGTGTGCTCGGTCAGTTCACGATCGACCGCACGGTCTCGGCGGTGCCGGTCAGCGTCTGAGCGCGTCACGACCCCGCGGCACCGCGTGTCCGAGGTCGCTCGTAGACTCATCAGGTGCCCGAGAACATCTCGCTGGAAGCCGCCCGTGCCGAGGCAGAAGAGCTGACCACCCGCATCCTTGAAGCGAAGGACGCGTACTACGGTCGCGACACCTCGCTCGTCGACGACGCCACCTATGACGGGTGGATGCATCGCCTGGAAGAGCTTGAGCGGCTGCACCCCGAGCTGCAGGGGCAGGATTCGCCGACGCAGATGGTCGGTGCAGCCGACACGACCGGTCTGGACACGATCGAGCACGCCGAGCGGATGCTGAGTCTCGACAACGTCTTCTCGCTCGACGAGTTGCGTGAATGGGCCGCGAAGACCCGAGCTGCGGCCGGGCGCGAGGTCGACTGGCTCACCGAGTTGAAGATCGATGGTCTCGCCATCAACCTGCGCTATGAGAACGGCGTGCTCACCTCCGCGGCGACGCGCGGCGACGGCCGCATCGGCGAGATCGTCACCGAGAACGCGCTGCGTCTGCCGCAGATCCCCCCGCGTCTGAGGGGCGAGGGACACCCGGCGATCGTCGAGGTCCGTGGCGAGGTGTTCATCCCGGTCGCTGCGTTCGAGCGCCTCAACGCCGCGCAGGCGTCATTCCGGGAGCAGGCCTATGCCGAGGCACTCGCCCGGTGGGATGCACGCGGCGGCGCCAAGAAGCCTTTCGACGAAGAGAAGGCTCGCACGGCAGCCGCCCGGCGCTTCCCCTCTTTCGCCAATCCGCGCAACGCCGCCAGCGGCGGGCTGCGCCAGCAGCTCGATAAGAAGGAGGGGCTCGAGCGCGAGGCGGGCCTGCTGCGCATTGACTCGCTCGACCTCTACGTGCACGGCATCGGCGCGTGGACGGAGCCGCCGGTTGCGGCGCAGTCTCAGGTGTACGAGCTGCTGGCCGAGTGGGGCCTGCCGACCAGCCCGCACACCCGCGTGTGCCGGACCATCGACGAGGTCGCCGACTTCGTGGCCTACTACGGCGAGCATCGCCACGACATCGAACACGAGCTCGACGGCGTCGTCGTGAAGGTCGATGAGCTTGCTCTGCACGACGAGCTCGGGGCGACCAGCCGGGCACCGCGCTGGGCCATCGCCTACAAGTACCCGCCCGAAGAGGTGCAGACCACTCTGCTCGACATCGTCGTCTCTGTGGGCCGCACCGGGCGCGCGACCCCGTTCGCCGTGATGGCGCCGGCGCACGTGGCCGGGTCTGTCGTGCGACAGGCGACGCTGCACAACCAGGATGTCGTCAAGGCCAAGGGTGTGCTCATCGGCGACACCGTCGTGCTGCGCAAGGCCGGTGACGTGATCCCCGAGGTGCTCGGCCCGGTGGTGGAGAAGCGCACCGGAGCGGAGCGCGCCTTCGTCATGCCCGCGGACTGCCCGGAGTGCGGGACGCCGCTGCGTCCGATGAAGGAGGGTGACATCGACCTGCGCTGCCCGAACGCCCGCTCGTGCCCGGCGCAGGTGCGTGGCCGCGTCGAGCACATCGGATCGCGTGGCGCGCTCGACGTGGAGGCGCTCGGCGAGGTGACCGCCGCCGCCCTCACCCAGCCGACGTTCCCCGAGATGCCGCCGCTCGTCACGGAGGCGGGGCTTTTCTCGCTCACCCTCGAAGAGATCGTTCCGATCGAGCTCTTCGTGCGTGACGCCGAGACGGGTCTTCCCAAGGAGGACGAAGACGGGATCGTGAAGACCCGTGCGCCGTTCCGGCGCAACCCGACCGCAGCCGAGAAGAAGGAGGGCCTCGTCGGCCCGCAGCCGTCCTCGCAGGCGATCAAACTCCTCGCGGAGCTGGAGAAGGCGAAGACCAAGGAGCTCTGGCGCCTGCTGGTCTCGCTCAACATCCGTCACGTCGGCCCGGTGGCCGCGCGGGAGCTGGCGCAGTGGTTCGGGTCGCTGGACGCGATTCGCGCGGCATCTCGTGACGAGCTCGCCGCGGTCGACGGCGTCGGCGGCATCATCGCCGACTCGTTGCTCGACTGGTTCGACGTGGACTGGCATCGCGAGATCATCGACCGGTGGACCGAGGCAGGCGTGCAGTGGGCGACGCCTGGGCACCCCGGTCCTGGTGCGGCGCAGGATGCGGGCGGAGTGCTCGACGGCCTCACCGTCGTCGCCACGGGCTCTCTTGAGGGCTATACCCGGGAAGGGGCACAGGAGGCGATCATCAAGGCCGGTGGGAAGGCGGCATCGTCGGTGTCGAAGAAGACCGACTACGTCGCGGCAGGACCCGGTGCGGGCTCGAAACTTGCCAAGGCCGAAGAGCTCGGCATCCGCATTCTTGACGCCGCACAATTCCACCTGCTGGTGACCGAAGGGCCCGACGCTCTCGACGCCCGCGAGGCGTGAGCGCAGGTCACGACGTCGAGAGGATGTCGAAGCCTGCGGCATCCGTCTCCGGGAGCTCTTCGATCGTGAGCTGCTCGACACGAGCGTGATGAGGGCCGCGCCGCATTGCTGCCGTGACCTGCGAGACCGCGTCGGCGCGGCCGTGCAACTCGGCCATGACAGCTCCATCGCGCTGGTTCCGCACCCATCCCGACACACCAGCTGTCTCCGCGGCAGCCCGCACGAACCAGCGGAAGCCGACACCCTGCACCCGTCCGGTGACGGTGACTCTGCGTGAGGTCATCTACCCAGGATGCACCCGGTTGCGCTCCAGGCGCTCACCCTGCGCCTGGGTTCCGAGCGCGTGACGCGGAGATGTGCGCGTCACGCGCTCGGAACGGCCGGATGCCCCCGCGCGAAAAGCTCATTTCCGCGCGGAGCGCACGCCGTCAGTTCTTGTGCCGTGGCTTGCGGAACGGCTTGTCGTCGCGGTCGCCGCGCGGAGCACGGTCGTCGCGGTTATAGCGCCCGCCACGCCCGCCACCGTCATTATCACGGCGTCCACCGCCGCGCGGGCCCCGGTCAGGCTTGATCTCGATGAGCCGGCCCGACACACGGGTGTCGCGGAGCTTGTCCAGCACCGCCTGGTCGAGGTTCGCGGGCAGCTCGACGATCGAGAAGTCCGGGCGGATGTTGATCGCGCCGAAGTCATCGCGACCCAGGCCGCCCTCGTTCGCCAGCGCACCGACGATCTGGCGCGGCTCCACGCGGTGCCGACGGCCGACCTCGATGCGGTACGGCGCGTAGTCACCACGCCCGCGGCGCTCGGTACGAGGAGCACGCTCGCGGCCGGCATCCCGGCCGCCCTTCTCCCGCGGCGGGCGGTTGTCACGCTCCACGGCACGCGAGAGCTCGTCGCGCTCGGGGTCGAGCAGTAGCGGGGTCTCACCCTGTGCGACCACGGCTAGAGCGGCGGCCACGTCAGCCTCCGGCACGTCGTTGTTGCGCACGTAGTGGGCGATGATGTCGCGGAACGCCTCGATACGCGCGCTTTCCTGCAGCGCCTGCGTGATCGCGTCGTCGAAGCGCGCCAGACGCGTGGTGTTCACGTCTTCGGTGCTGGGCAGCTGCATCTGCGTCGGCTCCTGGCGGGTGGCACGCTCGATGTGCTTGAGCAGGTACCGCTCGCGCGGGGTGATGAAGCTGATGGCGTCGCCGGTCCGGCCCGCGCGGCCCGTGCGGCCGATGCGGTGCACGTACGACTCGGTGTCGGTGGGGATGTCGAAGTTCACGACGTGGCTGATCCGCTCCACGTCGAGGCCGCGGGCGGCGACGTCGGTGGCGACGAGGATGTCGAGCTTGCCGTCCTTGAGCTGGTTGACGCTGCGTTCACGCTGCACCTGGGGTACGTCGCCGTTGATCGCGGCGGCGGAGTAGCCGCGGGCGCGCAGCTTCTCGGCGAGCGTCTCGGTCTCGTTCTTCGTGCGGACGAAGACGATCATCCCGTCGAAGTTCTCCACCTCGAGGATGCGGGTGAGGGCATCGACCTTCTGTGCGTAGGAGACCACGAGGTAGCGCTGGGTGATGTTGGTGTTCGTGGCTGTCTTCGACTTGATCGCGATCTCTTCAGGATCGCGCAGGTACTGCTGGGCGAGACGACGGATCTGCGGCGGCATGGTCGCCGAGAACAGGGCGACCTGCTTGTCTTCGGGGGTCTGCGCCAGAATCTGCTCCACGTCTTCGGCGAAGCCCATCTTGAGCATTTCGTCGGCCTCGTCGAGCACGAGGTACTTCAGCTCGGACAGGTCCAGCGTGCCCTTGGCGAGGTGGTCCATGATGCGTCCTGGCGTACCGACGATCACGTGCACGCCGCGCCGGAGGGCAGACAACTGCACGCCGTACCCCTGGCCGCCGTAGACGGGCAGCACATGCACGCCCTTCATCCGCGACGCATAGGACTCGAACGCCTCCGACACCTGTAGGGCGAGCTCACGGGTCGGTGCGAGCACGAGCGCCTGCGGGATCTTCTGCGAAGGGTCGAGGCGCTCCAGCACGGGAAGCGCGAAAGCGGCGGTCTTGCCGGTACCGGTCTGCGCCATGCCAACCACGTCGCGACCGGACAACAGGGTGGGGATCGTCGCGGCCTGGATCGGCGAGGGGGTCTCGTAGCCGAGGTCGCGGATGGCCTTGAGTACGGGCCCGGTGATACCGAGGTCCTCGAATCCAGGGGTCGCGGCGGATTCTTCAGACGACTCGGTCGTCACTGCTTCTTCAGGAGTCACTTCCCAAAGGTAGCGCCTACGAGCCTCACTTCGCTCCGGTGAGCGCGATGAGCTGCTCCTTGACCTGGCGGCGCAGCACCTTTCCGATCAGCGACTTGGGCAGTTCATCGACGACGAAGATGCGCCGCGGCACCTTGTACGGCGTGAGGATGCCTCGTGCGAACTCCCGCACCGCCTCCACATCGACGTCCGCACCGCCGTCGATGACGATCGCCGCGACAACCTCTTCGCCGGAATGATCGCTGGGCAGCCCGACCACGGCGGCATCCGAGACGAGAGGATGCTGCCGCAGCGCGTTCTCGACCTCGGTCGGGGCGACGTTGAAGCCACCGGTGATGATGAGCTCCTTGATGCGGTCGACGATGCGCACGAAACCCGCCTCATCGATCGTGACGATGTCGCCCGTGCGGTACCACCCGTCGACGAACGCCGCCTCGGTCTCCTCGGGCTTGCCGTAGTACCCGGAGAACACCTGGGGCCCGCGCACGACGAGTTCGCCGGCGGTGCCCTGCGGGACATCCTGCGTCGGGTTCTCCGGATCGACGACACGGCATTCGGTGCCGGGAAGCGGCAGACCCACCGTGCCCGGCACGCGGTTGTCGGCGACGGGGTTGGCCATCAGCACGGGTGAGCACTCGCTGAGTCCGTACCCCTCGACCAGATACCCGCCGGTGGCCTCTTCGAACGGCACCACGAGTTCATGTGGCAGGGCCATCGCGCCGGAGATCGCGACCTCGATGCCTTCCAGCGAAACGCCCTTCTCCTTCGCTGCGGAAAGCAGGCGGTCGGCGATCGGCGGCACCAGCGGCAGGAAGGTCGCGGGATGCTTCTTCACGACGTCGAGCACGAGGTCGGGGTCGAACTTGGGGAACAGCACCAGACGGGCGCCCATCGACATCGCGAACGTCAGACACAGGGTCAGGCCGTAGGCGTGGAACATCGGCAGCACGGCGTATACGACGCATCCGTCGCCGCGGTGAATCGAGGGCACCCACGACTGCGACTGCGCGGCGTTGGAGAGGAGGTTGCGGTGCGTGAGCGCCGCCCCCTTCGGGGATCCGGTGGTGCCGGAGGTGTACTGAATGATCGCCAGGTCGTCGGTCTGCGGCGCAGGATGCGACGCGGGCAGTGGGTCGGAGGCGACCACGGCATCCCAGGAGACCGTGCCGCGCACCTTCTCGGTGAGGGCCGCGCGCGATTCGCGGGCCTTGGCGATCGGAAGGCGCAGGGCGAGGCGGGTGAGGAACGGCATGGCCCGCGTCACGTCGACCGAGATGAGCGTCGAGACGGCGAGGTCGGCGGGGAACTCCTGGATGGTCGAGACGACCTTGCTCCATACGATCGCGTGCTTGGCGCCGTGATCCTCGAACTGCTTGCGCAGCTCCCGCGGGGTGTAGAGGGGGTTGTGTTCGACGACGATCGCGCCCAGGCGCAGCACCGCGTAGAACGCGATGATGTGTTGCGGGCAGTTGGGCAGGACGATGGCGACGGGATCTCCGGCACGCACGCCGAGATCGCGCAGACCCGCCGCCGCGCGGTCGATCGCCTCCTGCAGCTGTGCGTAGGTGGTCTCCCGGCCGAAGAACTCCAGCGCCGGGGCATCCGGATAGTCGCGTGCGGAGGCGGCCACGATATCGATCAGGGATCCCGTCACGGGGGTGAGGTCTTCGGGGACTCCAGCGGCGTAGCTGGCGACCCAGGGGCGAGGAGGCTGGAACGTCGTCACCCGCCCAGCATATGTGCGCAGGGCGTCCAACTATACTGAGGGGGTGTCTGAAATCACCCCTGATCTTGTGCGCCACCTCGGTGTGCTCGCGCGCATCCAGCTGTCCGATGACGAGGTGACGCAGCTGACCGGTCAGCTCGACGCCATCGTCGACAACATCGCCAAGGTGGCCCAGGTCGCCACCCCCGACGTGGTCGCCACGAGCCACCCGATTGCGATGAGCAACGTCTTCCGTCCCGACGTGGTCGGCACGCCGCTGACGCGTGAGCAGGCGCTGCAGAACGCTCCGGATGCCGCCGACGGCCGCTTCCGCGTCACCGCGATCCTGGGGGAGGAGCAGTGAGCGACATCATCCGCCTGAATGCCGCGGAGCTTGCCGCCAAGATCGCCGCCGGCGACGTGTCCAGCGTGGAAGCCACGCAGGCCCACCTCGACCGCATCGCCGCCGTCGACGGCGACGTGCACGCCTTCCTGCACGTGAACGAGCACGCTCTCGCCGCCGCGGCCGACGTCGACCGTCGCCGGGCAGCCGGCGAAGACCTCGGCCCCATGGCGGGTGTGCCGCTCGCTGTGAAGGACGTTCTCGTCACGACTGATCAGCCCTCCACGAGTGGATCGAAGATCCTCGAGGGGTACATGTCGCCCTTCGACGCGACCGTTGTCGCACGTTCGCGCGCTGCGGGGCTCATCCCGATCGGCAAGACGAACATGGACGAGTTCGCGATGGGCTCTTCGACCGAGCACTCCGCGTACGGTCCGACCCGCAACCCGTGGGATCTTGACCGGATCCCCGGCGGTTCGGGCGGCGGTTCCGCGGCAGCCGTCGCCGCGTTCGAGGCGCCGCTCGCCCTGGGCTCCGACACGGGTGGCTCGATCCGTCAGCCCGCGCACGTCACCGGCACGGTCGGCGTCAAGCCCACCTACGGCGGCGTGAGCCGCTACGGCGCGATCGCGCTCGCGTCGAGCCTCGACCAGGTCGGCCCCGTCACCCGCACCGTGCTCGACGCCGGTCTGCTGCACGACATCATCGGCGGACACGACCCTAAGGATTCGACGTCGCTGGATGAGGCCTGGCCCTCGTTCGCGGCCGCCGCCCGTGAGGGCGCCACCGGTGAGGTGCTCAAGGGGCTGCGCGTCGGCGTCATCCGCGAGTTCCCCGACTCGGGCTTCCAGCCCGGCGTCGCGGCATCCTTCCGCGAGTCGCTGGCGCGCATGGAGGCGCAGGGCGCGGAGATCGTCGAGATCTCGGCCCCGCACTTCGAGTACGCCGTCGCCGCGTACTACCTGATCCTGCCGGCCGAGGCATCCAGCAACCTCGCGAAGTTCGACTCGGTGCGCTTCGGTCTGCGCGTCACCCCCGAGGGGGGCGCCACGGTCGAGGACGTCATGTCGGCGACCCGCGAGGCCGGGTTCGGCCCCGAGGTCAAGCGCCGCATCATCCTCGGCACCTACGCACTGTCGGCCGGATACTACGACGCGTACTACGGCAGCGCCCAGAAGGTGCGCACCCTCATCCAGCAGGACTTCGCGAATGCGTTCGCCGAGGTCGATGTCATCGCCACCCCGTCGGCGCCGACCACGGCGTTCAAGATCGGCGAGAAGATCGACGACCCGCTGCAGATGTACCTGAACGACCTCACCACGATCCCGGCGAACCTGGCCGGCATCCCCGGCATCTCGATCCCGTCCGGGCTCGCCGAGGAAGACGGCCTGCCGGTCGGCATCCAGTTCCTCGCCCCGGCGCGGGAGGATGCCCGCCTGTATCGCGTGGGCGCTGCCCTCGAGGCCGCGCTCCTTGACTCGTGGGGAGCGCCGCTGCTGTCGCGTGCACCCCAGCTCGGCACCGCAGGAGGGACCCGCTGATGGCCGCGGACAAGCTGATGGACTTCGACAAGGCACTGGAACTGTTCGAGCCGGTGCTCGGCTTCGAGGTGCATGTCGAACTCAACACCGAGACCAAGATGTTCTCGGACGCCCCGAACCCGGCAAACGACGCCAACCACGGCGCCGAGCCGAACACGCTGATCGCGCCGGTCGACATGGGGCTTCCCGGTTCGCTGCCGGTCGTGAATGCGACGGCGGTGCGTTCGTCGATCAGCCTCGGCCTCGCGCTGGGGTGCTCGATCGCCGAGTCGAGCCGTTTCGCCCGGAAGAACTACTTCTACCCGGACCTCGGCAAGAACTACCAGATCTCGCAGTACGACGAGCCGATCGCCTACGAGGGCTCCGTCGAGGTGGAGCTCGAGGACGGCACGCTGGTGACGATCCCCGTCGAGCGCGCACACATGGAAGAGGATGCCGGCAAGCTCACGCACATGGGTGGTGCCACTGGCCGCATCCAGGGTGCGGAGTACTCGCTCGTCGACTACAACCGTGCCGGCGTGCCGCTCGTCGAGATCGTCACCAAGCCGATCTTCGGCGCCGAGCACCGTGCGCCCGAGTACGCGAAGGCGTACATCGCGGCGATCCGTGACATCGTGCGCGCCCTCGGTATCTCGGAGGCACGACTCGAGCGCGGCAACCTGCGTTGCGACGCGAACGTCTCGCTGCGCCCCCGCGGCCAGGAGAAGCTCGGCACCCGCACCGAGACGAAGAACGTGAACTCGATGCGTTCGGTCGAGCGTGCCGTGCGGTACGAGATCCAGCGGCAGGCGCAGATTCTCGCCGACGGCGGATCCATCATCCAGGAGACCCGTCACTGGCACGAGGACACGGGCGTCACCTCTCCCGGTCGCCCCAAGTCGGATGCCGATGACTACCGCTACTTCCCCGAGCCCGACCTCATGCCGGTTGAGCCCTCGCGGGAGCTCGTCGAGGAGCTGCGGGCGGCACTGCCCGAGCAGCCCGTCGCGCGTCGGCGTCGCCTGAAGGCCGACTGGGGCTTCACCGATCTGGAGTTCCAGGACGTGCGCAACGGCGGGCTCGTCGACGTCGTCGAGGCGACGATCGCCGCCGGCGCTGCCCCGGCGGCGGCCCGCAAGTGGTGGACGGGCGAGATCACCCGTGTCGCCAACGCGCAGGAGCGTGACGCCGCCGAGCTGGTCAGCCCCGAGAACGTCGCCGCGCTGCAGCTGCTCGTCGACGATGGCACCCTTACCGACAAGCTGGCCCGCCAGGTGCTGGAGGGCGTCATCGCCGGTGAGGGTACGCCGCAGCAGGTCGTCGATGCCCGCGGCCTCGCGGTCGTCTCGGACGACGGAGCGCTGCTCGCCGCGATCGACGAGGCCTTCGCCGCCCAGCCGGACGTGCTCGCGAAGATCAAGGACGGCAAGGTGCAGGCCGCCGGAGCCGTGATCGGCGCGGTGATGAAGGCGATGAAGGGCCAGGCCGACGCCGCACGCGTGCGCGAGCTGATCCTGGAGCGTGCCGCCCAGTAGCATCCGCTCCGGCATCCGCCGGTGTGTTGGAGCGCCACCCCGAGCGTGTCCCACTTTCTGCTGTTACACAGCCTGTTTGACCGCAGAAAGTGGGACACGCTCTGCGTTAAGTGGGACATGGTCTGCGAAAAGTGGGACATGGGAGGGTGGACCGGGCGGGCGAGGGACGATGTCGGTGGCGGCGGAGAGAATGGATGCATGGGACGAGGGGATGGGTCGGGACGGATCGTCTCGCCGCCGGGCGCTGACGACAGCGGCACCGGCATCCTGCACGTCGACATGGATGCGTTCTACGCGGCGGTCGAGGTGTTGCACGATCCGTCGCTGCGAGGGCTGCCGCTGATCATCGGCGCGCCGGACGGTCGTTCGGTGGTCTCGAGCGCGTCCTACGAGGCACGGCGCTACGGCGTGCGCGCCGCGATGCCGGTGGGGCAGGCCCTGCGCCTGTGCCCGACCGCGCGGGTCGTCCCGCCCGACTTCCGGCGCTATCAGGCCGTCTCGAGCCGGGTGATGCAGGTCTTCGAGAGCATCACGCCGCTGCTCGAGCCGCTCTCGATCGATGAGGCTTTCCTCGATGTACGGGGAGTGCGTCGGCTGTGGGGGAGTCCGGGCGAGATCGCCGCCCTCATCCGCCGACGGGTGGCAGAAGAGGTGGGCATCACGTGCAGCGTCGGCGTGGCCGCGACCAAGCATGTGGCGAAGATGGCCTCGACGCTGAGCAAACCTGACGGGCTGCTGGTGATTCCTGCGGCGCGGACACAGGAATTCCTCGACCCTCGTCCGGTGGGCGCCATGTGGGGCGTCGGACCCAAGGCCGCAGAGGCGCTCGAACGGCGCGGCATCCGCACGATTCGCGACGTGCGCGAGTCACCGGATGCCGCCCTCGACCGTGCTCTGGGGCCCGCGTTGGGTGCGCGCATCCGCCAGCTGGCGCGTGGCGAAGATGCTCGCGCGGTCGAGACGACGCGGGTCGAGAAGAGCATCGGGCACGAAGAGACCTTCGAGACCGACGTCGACGACCGCGAGCTCCTGCGCTCCGAGCTGCTGCGCCTCGCCGACCGCGTCGGTGCGCGCCTGCGGACCGGTGGGTGGGAAGCCGGAGGCGTGGCGATCAAGATCCGGTTCCTCGACTTCACGACCGTGAACAGATCGGCGACGCTCGCCGAGGCGTCCGCTGTCGGACACCGGATCGGTGAGATCGCTGTCGGCTTGTTCGAACAGATTGAACGGCATGACCCGGTGCGGCTTGTCGGGGTTCGCGCCGAGCGACTGCGCCCCGCGGGCGGTGCCGGACTGGCGCTGTGGGACGACGATGCCGACCGGCGGCGCCTCGAAGACGCGCTGGACGGCGCTCGCGAGCGATTCGGCATCGGCACGATCACGCGGGCACGCCACGTAGGGCGCGGGCAGGGCAGAGGATCGGCGCCGCGCCCTGGCGCCCCTCAGGAGTGAGGTCACACGTGACACGCACGTCCAGTAGCGTGGAGGGCATGCCGAACATTGCACTGGAGCTCGGAAAGCAGGCGTCCGCCTTCGGCGTGAAGAGCGCCTACGGTGACACCATCGACGTCGACGGCGTACAGGTGACGCCGGTTGCCCTCGCGGTGACCGGATTCGCCGGCGGCGGCGTCGAGAACGGAGACGGAGGGACCGGGGGAGGGATCGCTATTCCGCTCGGCGTCTACGTGCGCCGTGAGGAGGGTCTGCGCTTCGAGCCGAACCTCATCGTGCTGCTGGCCGCAGCAGTGCCGTTCGTGTGGGTCACCGGGCGTGCCCTGACGCGCATCATCCGTGCACTCAAGAAGTAACGATCCGTTCGCGGAGCGGCTTGATGCCGCCACCGCGGAGATTCTGGGCCGCGTGCGCAGCCTGTCGACGTCGAACCCCGCCGTGCTCATCGACGGGCGCAGCGGCGCAGGTAAGACCTCGCTCGCGGCGCGTGTCGCCGATGCCTGGCCGTTGGCCGGTCGGCTGCAGGTCGTCGCGCTGGACTCCCTCTACCCAGGGTGGGATGGCCTCGCCGCCGGAGCGGAGCGGGCACGCGAGCTCATCCTCGTTCCGCACGGCCGCGGTCTGCTCGGCACCTGGCGGCGCTGGGACTGGGATGAAGGTGCAGAGGCCGAGAGCCACGCCGTGGATCCCGCACTCGCCCTTCTGGTCGAGGGATGCGGCGTTCTGACCCCGGCATCCGCGCGGCTCGCCGACCTCACGGTGTGGGTGGATGGGCCCGCAGAGTCGCGCCGCTACCGCGCCCTGGAGCGCGACGGCGACGCGTTCCGCTCGCACTGGAAGATGTGGGCGGCACAGGAAGAGGCGCACATCCGCCGGGACGATCCGCGCTCACTCGCTGACCTCGTGGTCGACGTGCCGTGACGGCCGCGCGCTAACGTCCGTTCGCCGCATCCCTGTCATCGGCGGCACTGACGAGCTGGTCGAGCCGGTAGCCGAGCCAGTCGTAGACGCCGAAGCGGAGGTCATCGGGGTCGTGGGTGTCCTCCGTGACGATGCCCAGGCGGTCGGCCATGATCAGCCGCATCGCCGAGAGCGTGCGCAGCCAGGCATCCAGCTCCGTATCGGTGAGCTGCACCACCTCCGCGGCCCTGCGAGCGCCCGCCGGTTGCGCGTCGCTCCGCGTGAGCGCGGTGAGTGAGGCGAGGACGACCTGTGCGTCGTGACGACGCCGGCCGAGCAGGTCATCATGCATGGCCGTGCGGAAGGCGGCCGACGCCTCAGGGTCGTCGGGGTAGATGTCGGGGGTGAGCCGGTCGACAGCCGTATCGGAGGAGGATGCCGCATCGCCGATCACCTGCAGGTACTCCTCGACGAGGTCGTGCAGATACTGCCCCTCGACGGTCGGGAGAGTGATGGTCACAGGCTCTGCACTCACTGCGGCACCCGCCGAACGGTGGCCCACAGGCCGAAATCGTGCATCGCGTGTGCGTGCATCTCCATGGTCTCGCGCGGACCGGTCGCCACGACGGCGTGTCCCTCGTTGTGCACGGCCAGCATGAGCGCGGTGGCGTGCTCGGTGCTGTATCCGAAGTAGGTGCGGAACACACGGGTGACGTAGCTCATCAGGTTGACTGGGTCATCCCAGACGACCAGCTGCCAGGGCACGAGGGGCGCGGCCGTCAGCTGCTCATCGAGCGCCGGGGTCGAGACGGGGGTGCTCATGCCCACCCCATCTCATGCAATTGGGCATCGTCGATGCCGTAATAGTGCGCGATCTCGTGCACGAGCGTGGTGTGCACCTCATCACGCAACTGCCGTTCGGTGCGGCACGCGGCAAGATGCGCGGTGCGATACACGATGATGCGGTCGGGCAATTCACCCATCCCGTACTGGCCGCGTTCGGTGAGGGCCAGCCCGTCGTACAGCCCGAACAGCTCCTCCCCGTTCTCGGCCGCATCCTCAACGACGAAAACGATGTTCTCCAGGCCGTCGACCATCTCATCGGGCAGCAGATCGAGCTCTTCCACCACGAGACGTTCGAACGCCTCCGCATCCAGGTGCATCGTGGCCTGCAGATCGAGCTGCATATGTACGCGCCGCCCGTGAACGGCCAGCCCCAGCTGATCCTCGCTCTCACGCAGAGCGCGGTGGAAGTCGTCGTCTGGTGCCGGCACCTCGGTGAAACCCGCAGAGCGATAGAAGGGCGCGTTCCAGGGGATGTCGGCGTAGGTGCGCAGTGTGAGCGTCGGATGCCGGCGTGCTGCCGCCTCGTCTATCGCGGCTTCCAGCAGGGCGCGACCGTGACCGCGACGCGTGTGGTCGGGGTGGACGGAGAGTTGCTCAAGGTGGGCGCCCGTGTCGTGCTCGATCACGTGCGCGAAGCCGATGGCGGGGCCATCCTCGCTCGCGGCGACGATCAGCACGAAGCCAGGATGCCCGGCACGCTCGGCACCGACGGGCGGCTCGCCCCAGGCCGCATCCGGGAGGTGCTCGGCGAAGAGGCCATCGGCTGCGCGTTCGATGTCGGCCAGCAGCTCCAGGTCATCGGGGGAGGCGAAGCGGACGAAGGATGGCACCCCTCGATGCTATCGAGCGCGCGAGGTCGGCGGCCGGTAGGTGTGTCGTCACTCCGCGCGGTTCTGGCGTGTCGCTGTGCGTAACAGCAGCGCCGCAAACACGAGCAGGACGAGCCCTCCACCGGCCCCCGCGATCGTGGGCGCAGGCGCCCATCCCCCCAGTCCTGCCCAGAGCGCGAGACCTGCGACCACGGCGCACGCGAGAGCTGTCGGGCGCAGCAGCGGGGCGTTGAAGGCGGAGACGAACGGCAGAAAGTGGATGCCGACGATGAACAGCGTCCAGGTGGACAGGTACTGGCTGTAGCCGGTCAGGGCGAGTGCGACGGCCCCGCCGACGATGAGCACCACTTCGGCGGCGACGGCGATCCAATACACCTTCCGCGCATGCGCGTCGGTGGCGAGCGTCGGCACCGCGCGGATTCGCACGAGCACGATGATCGAGACGATCAGCAGCACGACCGCGACGACCATTCCCCAGCGCAGCCAGGCAATCGCCTCGCCGCCCTGGTGGCCCCAGCCGAACCAGGCGACGCTGGCGGCAGAGAGCACCACTGCCATGCTCGCGTGGTCCTTAGCCCGGGTGAGGCGGCCAGGCGGCTGATTCTGCGTCGCTGCGCCGGTTCTCGTCTCGCGCTCTGGCATGGTCGTCCCCCTCGTCGCCGTGCTCCGACGGTAACCGCCGGGCTCGGCGAAGGGGTGAGGACGCGCCGGGGTCGCGACGTGCCCACACACAAGATCCCCGTGCCGGCCGAGGCGAGTCGGACAGCACGGGGATCTGGGTATTGGGGTGAGTAACGGGGCTTGAACCCGCGACCTCCTGGACCACAACCAGGCGCTCTACCAACTGAGCTATACCCACCATGTACCCGCTGCAGCGGGCAAGAACGAGTCTATTACACGTTCGGGGTGAACTCTGACACGGTGCGCTCCGAGATCAGTTTCGCGTCGTCGCTGGAGGGCCCGGGAGCGGGGACGAACACTGCTTCGCGGTAGTACTGCAGCTCGCGAATCGACTCGAGAATGTCGGCGAGGGCGCGGTGGCCACCGTCTTTGGCCGGGGCCTGGAAGAAGACGCGCGGGTACCAGCGGCGCGAGAGCTCTTTGATGCTCGAAACATCGACGTTCCGGTAATGCAGGTGCTGGTCGATCTGCGGCATGTACTTCGCCAAGAACATCCGGTCGGTGCCGATCGTGTTGCCCGCCAAGGGTGCCTTGCGCTCCATGGGGACGAACCGACGGATGTAGGCGAGGGTCTGCTCCTCGGCATCCGCCAGCGAGATGCCAGCGGGGATCTCCTCCATCAGCCCCGAGGTGACGTGCATGTTCGTGACGAAATCGTTCATGTTGGCCAGCGCGGCCTCGGAGGGCTTGATCACGACCTGGAAACCGGGGTCGATCAGGCGGAGCTCGAAGTCGGTGATCACGACGGCGATCTCGACGAGCTCATCGACGTCGAGGTCGAGTCCCGTCATCTCGCAGTCGATCCAGACGAGGCGGTCGTTCTCAGACGCAGAAACCATGGAACACATCCTAATCAGCGCCAAAACGGCGTCCCGCGGCGCGGTAGCCTGGTTGACGCGCCTCCTTAGCTCAGTGGATAGAGCAGCAGCCTTCTAATCTGTTGGTCGCAGGTTCGAATCCTGCAGGGGGCACAACGTGTGTTCGCGCCTCAGTGGCGCAGCGCCGCCACGGCATCCTCGGCAACCCAGAACTCGCCGACCAACTGGAAGCCGCCCGCGCCGAGATGCAGCCGTTCTGCGCGGTACCGGATGCCCAACGGGTCGGCGACCAGGCGAAGATGGCCGCGAATGGTGCCGTCCGTGTCGATCACCCGCCACAGGTGATCGCCCGCTCGCTCCAGCCGCTCGGGCGCGCGGCCGAGCGTCGGTGCTTCCCAGAGAAACAGGGGGAGGGTCGAGGTGGTGGCGGTCATGTCAGCTCCTTTCGCGTTCGAACATACGCACGACCACCGACATCGCCCTGTGCGGCTCGTCGATCCGGATGTCATTACACTTGAACGGTGACCTGGACTGTGTGGCTCTCTCTGCTCGCCGCCTGCGTGGTGATCAGCTTCACGCCAGGCGCAGGCGCGATCAACACCATGAGCAACGCCCTCAACCAGGGCTGGCGACGCTCGTTCTGGGGCGTGCTCGGACAGCAGGCGGCCCTCATCCTGCAGGTCGTCATCGTGGCGGCGGGTGTCGGCCTTGTCGTGTCGCAATCGCCGGTGCTGTTCGCCGTGATCCGCTACGCGGGTGCTGCGTATCTGGTGTTCCTCGGCATCCGCCTCATGCTGTCCAAGCCGGAGCCTGATGAGGGTGGCGCCGCGAAAGTCCAGCCGCGAGAGAGTTCCTGGTCGCTGTTCCGACGAGGCTTCTGGGTGAACCTGCTCAACCCGAAGGCGATCGTCTTCTTCCTCGCCTTCGTTCCGCAGTTCATCCGTACGGATAGGGATCAGCTGCCGCAGTACCTCATCCTCATCGCCACAGTCGTGATCGTCGACGTGCTGGTGATGTGGTTCTTCTTCGCCGCGGCGGCCAAGCCGTTCCGCCGCTATACGCGCAGCGCGAAGGGGCAACGGGTGCTGAACACCATCTTCGGCGCGTTGTTCGTCGCGGTCGCCGGGCTGCTGCTGCTCGTGCACTGAGCTCCCGCCGCGCGCTTCGTCCTCACCAGTCGACCTGTTCGACCAGTTCTCCACTGTCGCCGGGAATCCTCACTGGCCCTCCGCTCCCGGGGCCGCACTCTGGATGCAGCCGGGCGTCGACCCGGGTTCAGAGGAGAACCAGATGAACGACATCGTGACCATTCGTGGCAACGTCGGCACTGACCCCGTGCGCAACACGACCAACGGCGGGGACAGCGTGCTGAACTTTCGCGTGGCATCCAGCAGCGGGTACTGGGACAAGCGTGCGGGCGCCTATGTCGAGACGGGCACGAACTGGTATGCCGTCACGGCGTTCCGGCGCCTGGCCGACAACGCAAAGGCGTCGCTGCGCAGCGGGGACGCCGTGATCGTCACCGGCGAACTGCAGCTGAAGGAGTGGCAGAACAACGGGCGCAGCGGATTCAGCGCCGACATCGTCGCCGAATCGATCGGACATGACCTCGCTCGCGGCACAAGCAATTTCATGCGCACACCGCGTCCGTCGTCGGCACCGGCCGCGGCGGCGCCGACGACCCACGAGACCGCTCCGGCAGCGCCGCACGACAGTGAAGCGCCGGACGAGGCGGAGGTCGCGGATTGGACCGCCGCGGGACTGCACGTCATCGCCGGCACGGGTGAGATCGCGGAGGACGGCGAGGAGGTCGAGCAGGACGCGTACGCCGACGCCTGAGTCCGGAGCGCCGCGTCGGTGCCGGCGCGGCGCCCGGTCCTCGGCGGCGGACCAGGGCAGGTAGGCTGGTGTGTCGGCCCCCTGGGCCGCGTTCTTCCTGCCTGTCGACACAAGGAGCACCTTCGTGGCCGAGTACATCTATTCCATGGTCCGGGCCCGCAAGGCCGTGGGCGAGAAGCTCATTCTCGACGACGTCACCATGGCGTTCCTCCCCGGCGCGAAGATCGGCATGGTCGGTCCCAACGGTGCGGGTAAGTCGACGATCCTGAAGATCATGGCCGGGCTTGACACGCCCTCCAACGGTGAGGCCAAGCTCAGCCCCGGCTTCACGGTGGGCATCCTCATGCAGGAGCCGGAGCTCGACGAGTCCAAGACCGTGCTCGAGAACATCCAGGATGGCGTGGCGATCAAGGCCAAGCTCGACCGGTTCAACGAGATCTCCGCGCTCATGGCGGACCCGGATGCTGACTTCGATGCGCTGCTTGCGGAGATGGGTGTGCTGCAGGAGGAGATCGACGCCGCCGACGGCTGGGACCTCGATTCCCAGCTTGAGCAGGCCATGGACGCCCTGCGCACCCCGCCGGCGGACGCCGCGATCGCTCCGCTGTCGGGTGGAGAGAAGCGCCGCGTCGCCCTCGCCAAGCTGCTGCTGCAGAAGCCTGACCTCCTGCTGCTCGATGAGCCGACCAACCACCTCGACGCCGAGAGCGTGCTCTGGCTCGAGCAGCACCTGCAGTCGTACAAGGGCGCGGTCATCGCGATCACCCACGACCGGTACTTCCTCGACAACGTCGCCGAGTGGATCGCCGAGGTCGACCGCGGCCGCCTGATCGGCTACGAGGGCAACTATTCGACCTACCTGGAGAAGAAGGCCGAGCGCCTCGACATCCAGGGCAAGAAGGACGCCAAGCTCGCCAAGCGGCTTAAGGACGAGCTGGAGTGGGTTCGCTCCAGCGCAAAGGGTCGTCAGACGAAGTCGAAGGCGCGTCTCGCCCGCTACGAGGAGATGGCCGCCGAAGCCGAGCGCACGCGCAAGCTCGATTTCGAAGAGATCCAGATTCCCGCAGGTCCTCGCCTCGGCAACGTGGTGATCGAGGCGAAGAAGCTGCAGAAGGGCTTCGATGGACGCTCGCTCATCGATGGTCTGAGCTTCAGCCTGCCGCCGAACGGCATCGTGGGTGTCATCGGTCCGAACGGTGTGGGCAAGACGACGCTGTTCAAGACCATCGTCGGCCTCGAGCCGCTCGACGGCGGTGACCTGAAGGTCGGCGAGACCGTGCAGATCAGCTACGTCGACCAGTCTCGCGCGAACATCGACCCCAACAAGACGCTGTGGGAGGTCGTCTCTGACGGACTCGACATCATCACTGTGGGGAAAACCGAGATCCCCTCGCGCGCCTACGTGTCGAAGTTCGGCTTCAAGGGCCCCGACCAGCAGAAGAAGGCCGGTGTGCTCTCCGGTGGCGAGCGCAACCGTCTGAACCTCGCCCTCACGCTGAAGGAGGGCGGCAACCTGCTGCTCCTCGACGAGCCCACCAACGACCTCGACGTCGAGACCCTCAGCTCGCTCGAGAACGCGCTGCTCGAGTTCCCCGGTTGCGCCGTGGTCATCACCCACGACCGGTGGTTCCTCGACCGCATCGCGACGCACATCCTTGCCTACGAGGGCACGGACGAGAAGCCCGACCAGTGGTACTGGTTCGAGGGCAACTTCGAGGCGTACGAGAAGAACAAGGTCGAGCGCCTCGGCGCGGATGCCGCACGCCCGCACCGGACCACGCACCGCAAGCTCACGCGTGACTGAGCAGCGGTTGCACATCCCCATCCACCTGCGGTGGGGCGACCTCGACGCGTTCAACCACGTCAACAACACCTCGATGCTCAAGCTGCTCGAGGAGGCACGCGTGCGGGCGTTCTGGCGCCCCGGCGCGGGGGAGGAGGGCCCCAGCACGGCCATCCTCGACTCTGGCATCGACCAGGGCGTCCTCACGCTCATCGCGCGTCAGGAGATCGAATACCTCGCTCCGGTGCCGTATCAGCGGCGCCCCCTCGAGGTACAGATGTGGTTCGGAAAGCTCGGCGGCTCCAGCGTGGAGGTCTGCTACGAAGTGCACAACGATCCGGCCAGCCCCGAGCGCGTGCTGTACGCCCGGTCGACGGCCATCATCGTCCTCGTCGACGCAGCCACCGGTCGCCCGGTGCGGCTGAGCGACGAGATGCGGAGCGCGTGGCAGCCCTTCACCGGCCCGTCGATCGTCTACAGCCACCGCTGACTCGCGAGCGCCGGGCCCGCACGTCGGGTCAGGTGGCGGGCACTCGGATCATGATCTCCTGGGCCACCGTCGCCACCAGGGTGCCGTCCTGCGTGTAGATGTGACCGGTCGCCAGGCCGCGGCCGCCCCTCGCATTGGGAGACTTCTGCACGTACAGCAGCCACTCATCCACCCGTGCCGGGCGATGCCACCACATGGCGTGATCGAGACTCGCCACCTTGAGGCCAGGCAGCGACCAGGCGACGCCGTGGGCACGCAGGATCGACTCCTGGATGGTCATGTCGCTGAGGTAGGCCAGAGCGGCGCGGTGGATCTTCGGGTCATCGGGCAGCGAGCTGCGCATCCGCATCCACACGGCCTGGTGGGCGACCTGCTCGCCGCCCGCGCTCTGGAAGATCGGAGCGTCGACGTGCCGGATGTCGGCGGGGCGATCCGTCAGCATCCGCATCGTCAACGGGTGCACACCCCGCACCAGCGCCTCGTCGGGGGCGAGCTCCTCAGGGGCGGGAATGCCCTCCGGCATCGGCTCGGCGTGCTCGATGCCGGCGTCATCGTCCTGGAAGGACGCGATCATCGAGAAGATCGGCACACCGTTCTGGTACGCCTGCGAGCGACGGGTCGAGAACGAACGCCCGTCGTGGATGCGGTCCACCGCGATCGTGAGGCCCTGCGCGGCATCCCCAGGGCGCAGGAAGTACCCGTGCATGGAATGCACCGCCCGGTCGTCGGGCATGGTGCGTTCGGCGGCGAGCAGGGTCTGTGCGAGCACCTGGCCGCCGTAGATGCGTCCCGTCGGCATGTGGTGGGAGCGGCCGGTGAAGATGTCCTCGGTGGTGCGTGCTTGCCCGGCGTCGAGGTCGAGTACGTCCAGCAGCAGGTCGACGGACGCGCGTGCGTGGGCATCGTCGGTCATGGGGCCTCCCTCCGCGCCCAGTCGTCTGGGCCCTTGGTAGTTTAGAGCGCGTGCCTCCCCGCCTCGTTCTCGCCGATGCCGACACCGCCCGCGATGTGACCACGTTCGTGGGGCGCGCCTCACATGCCGCCGATGAGGGCATCCGGTTGCAGGCCGACGGGGGAGTGCTCGCCGTCACGACGGCGGTGCTCGCGCCGCACGGCCTGTTCGATCAGACCCCGACGATCCTCGGCATGCGGATCGTGCGCGCCGACCCCGAGCTGCAGTGTGATGTCGTGGTGGGCTCGGTCGCGGCCACGCCCGACGCGCACGTGCTGGAGTTGCCCGAAACCGGACTCGCGCCATCCTGGGCCGGCGTCGCCCCACCGCGGGGAGGGTGGGAGACGACGGGGGTTACCCTGGCCGCATCCGTCATCGCGCAGCGCGCGCAGTGGGGAATCTCCGCGGTGGCGCGTGGTGCGACGCCCGGAGCCGGGGAAGAGGCGGTCCGTGCGCTGCGCGCCGCCGTCTGGGGTGAACCGGATGCCGACCTCGCGGACCTGCCCCGCGGCGTGGCCTTCGCGGCACACGCGCTGGGCTTCATCTCCGGTGAGGAGCAGGTGCCCGTCGTACGCTCCGGACGGTGGACCCGGCTGGCATTCCGTCGCGGGCATGTGCTGGCACGCGGTCCGGTGATGACCGGGCTCACGCAGGTGCGGGCGACCGGCCAGGCGTGATCAGCGCGCCGCGGCGCGACCGGCCTGACGGCCGCTGAACAGGCAACCGCCGAGGAACGTGCCCTCCAGCGCCCGATAGCCGTGCATGCCGCCGCCGCCGAATCCGCTGGCCTCGCCGGCCGCGAACAGCCCAGGGATGACGTCGCCCGCCGCATCGAGCGCGCGTCCGTCGAGGTCGGTCTGGATGCCGCCGAGCGACTTGCGGGTGAGCACGTGCAGCTTGACCGCGACGAGCGGACCCGCCTCCGGATCCTGCAGCCGGTGGGGCGGCGCGGTGCGGATCAGGCGGTCGCCGCGGTACGCACGCATCGAGCGCAGCATCCCGATCTGTGCGTCCTTGGTGAACTCGTTCTCGATCTCGCGATCCCGTGCCGCGATCTCCCGTCGTGCCTGATCGATGTCGAGCAGTTCGCCGCCCGGATGCCGGCTCATCTGCCCGAGCAGCGACTCCAGGTCGTCTTCGACGATGAAGTCCACACCCTCGTCGAGAAAGGCCTGCACGGGACCGGTCGGTCCCTTCGCGAGACGGGAGGAGAGGAGCAGCCGCACATCCTTGCCGGTGAGATCCGGGTTCTGCTCGCTGCCGGAGAGCGCGAACTCCTTCTCGATGATCTTCCGCGTGGTCACGAACCAGGAGTGGTCATGCCCGCGTGCGCGCAGATGGGCGAGCGTGCCGAGCGTGTCGAAGCCGGGAAACAGCGGCACCGGAAGCCGGGTCCCGTTCGCGTCCAACCACAGCGAGGAGGGGCCGGGCAGGATGCGGATGCCGTGGCCGGGCCAGACCGGATCCCAGTTCGTGATGCCCTCCACGTAGTGCCACATGCGATCGCCGTTGACCAGCCGGGCGCCGGCCGCGGCGCTCACCTGCTGCATCGAGCCGTCCACGTAGGCGGGCACGCCGGTGAGCATGTCTGCGGGCGGAGTCCCGAGCCGCGCCGGCCACGCCGCGCGGACGAGGTCGTGATTGCCGCCGATCCCGCCGGACGCGATGATCGTCGCGTCGGCGCGGATCTCGAACGATCCGGTCACCTCGCGCGAGGTGACCACCCCGCGTTCCTCCGTGGCGGGTGCCAGCACGTCGCCGTGGGCACCGCTGACGCTGCCACGCTCAGTTCGCAACCCCGTCACCCTGTGCCGAGCGAGCACCGTGAGCCGCCCTTCGCGTTCAGCCTCCGCGAGCGACGCCAGGAATGGGGCCAGGATGCCGGGGCCGGTTCCCCAGGTGATGTGGAATCGCGGTACCGAGTTGCCGGGACCGAGGGCGCCGTACCCGCCGCGCTCCGCCCATCCCACCACGGGGAAGAACCCCACTCCACGCTCGCGCAGCCACGCGCGCTTCTCCCCGGCCGCGAACTGCAGATACGCCTCCGCCCAGCGGCGACCCCAATCGTCCTCCGGCCGGTCGAACCCGGCGGTGCCCAGCCAGTCCTGGCGAGCCAGGTCCAGGGAGTCACGGATGCCCATGCGGCGTTGTTCCGGCGAGTCGATGAAGAACAGACCGCCGAATGACCACCAGGCCTGGCCGCCGAGGTTCGACCGTGGCTCCTGATCCACGATCACGACCCGCCGACCGGCGCGCACCGCCTCGTCTGCCGCGACGAGCCCGGCCAGCCCCCACCCGATGATGAGGACATCCGTGGATCGGGTGGCGGGCGCGTTGGTCATCAGGTCTCCGTCGACTCCGGTGCGGTGCGGGTCTCGAGCGTGGGCCGGCCGGATGCTGCGGGGCCGATACCCGAGGGCTCGAATGTATTCACCATGGCATGCGCGGCGCGCTCGAGGTAGTCCCACAGCGTGGCCTCGTGCATGGGCGACAGCTGCACCGCGTCGACGGCGGTGCGCATGTGTCGCAGCCAGGTGTCCTTCGCGGCCGGGTCGATGTGGAACGGTGCGTGGCGCATGCGCAGCCGCGGATGACCTCGGGTGTCTCCGTAGGTCGTCGGGCCGCCCCAGTACTGCACGAGGAACAGTGTCAGCCGCTCGGCGGCAGGCCCGAGATCCTCCTCGGGGTACATCGCCCGGAATCCGGCATCCTGCGCGACCTCGCCGTAGAACACGTCCACGAGCTTCTCGAACGTCGCGTATCCGCCGACCTCGTCGTAGAACGTCACTTCTTCTCCTCCGGATCGGTACTGGACTTCTTGCGCCGCCAGATGCCGCGCTCCGCGACCGGCGGCACACCGGTGACCGGGTTGGGGCGGGTCTTCGGCGGGTTCGCACCGCGGACGCGCTGAGCGCCCTCCAGGCCGGTCAGCGTGACAGCGGCCATGCTCGGGATCGCCACATCCTGATCCATCAGCGCAGCCCGCAGCCGACGCCGCAGCTCCTGCCCCACGTCATCCTTCGCGTTCGCGCGAGTCTTTATCACCACGCGCACCACGAGGGCATCACCCTCGATCGTCTCCAGACCCCACAGCTCGGGGTTCTCGATGATGCGGGTGCGCCACTTCGGATCCTTCGCCAGCTCCTTGGCGGCGCCGAGCATGGTGGCCTCGACCGCCGCGAGATCCACATCGGCGGGTACTCCGAGATCGATGATCACGCGAGCCCAGCCCTGCGAGAGGTTGCCGATCCGGGTGACCTCGCCGTTGCGCACGTACCAGAGCGTGCCGTTGACATCGCGCACCTGCGTGATGCGCACGCTGACGTACTCGACGACACCTGATGCCAGGCCGAGGTCCACGACATCGCCGATGCCGATCTGGTCTTCGGCGACGATGAACATGCCGTTGAGCACGTCCTTGACGATGTTCTGTGCGCCGAAACCGAGTCCGGCGCCCACGGCGGCCGTGAGCAGGGTGAGCGAGCCGAGCAGGCTGGAGTCGACGGTGTTCACGATGAGCACGAGCGCGATGACGACCAGCATCACATTCACGATGTTCTGCAAGATCGTGCCGAGCGTGCGTGTGCGCTGCACCAGGCGCATATCGGCGAGCGGGGAGCGCTCCAAAGCCTGTGTGTTCTCGACGTTCGCCTTCGTCTTGGCGCTGTCGACGATCCTCTTCACGACGCGTCGAATCACGATGCGCAGCACGAAGGCCGCGGCCACACAGGAGACGATGATGATCGCGATCCACAGCAACTTCTGACCCACCACGCCAAGGAATCCGAGCAGGTCGATGACCAGCGCGGGCGCCGAGTCGTCAGGTGCGGGCGTCTCGTTGGTGAAGGGGGTCAGGTGCACGTCACGATCCTAAGCGAGAGGGCCTCAGCGCCGCCTGTGCGCTGAGGCCCTCTCGTCGGTGGTGTCGGGACTCAGACGTCGCCGTCGACCGACTGCGCGGCGAGGGCGCGCTCGACGTCGGCGAGGTTCTCCGCCACGAGACGACGCAGTGCCGGCGCTGCCTGCTGGTTGCTCGACAGCCAGGCGCGCGTGGCGTCGCGCAGCGCGACGTCGGCGAGGGCCGTCGGGTACAGGCCGACGATCAGGTACTGGGCGATCTGGTACGTGCGGGACTCCCAGATCGGCAGCAGCATGTCGAAGTACGCGGGAACGAACTCGCCCAGCACCTCACGGCCGGCGGGGTGGACGAAGCCGAGTGCCGCGGAGCGGACGATCGTGTTCGGCAGCTCGTCGTTCTCAACGAGTTGCGTCCATGCCTCGCGCTTGGCCTCGGCCGTGGGCAGGGCCGCCCGCGCCTGCGCGGCGAACTCCGCGCCCTTCGAGGTGTTGTCGGCTGCCAGTGCGGCATCGATCGCGGCAGCATCCGTCGCGCCCACCGTGGCGAGGCCGACGAGCAGCTGCCAGGACAGGTCAGCGTCGATTTCGAGACCAGGCAGAGTCTCCTCACCTGCGCGCAGCCGGCCGACGATCCCTGCGTGGTCCGGGGTGACGAGGGAGTTCGCGAACGCCGTCACGAACTGCAGTTGGTTGTCGCTACCGGCCTCCGCGTCCTGCGCGAGCGTCCACAGGCCGTCTGCGACCTTTTCTCGGGCCGCCTGACGCGCCGCGGGGTCGACGTAGAGGCTGGCCGCCGTGCGCAGCTGCGCGAGCGTCGTGCGCACCGTGGTCGACTCGGTCTCGCGGCCGATGTTGCCGAGCACGAGGTCGATGTACTCGGTGGCCGAGGTCTCGGCGTCACGGGTCTGGTCCCAGGCGGCACCCCACACCAGCGAGCGCGCCAGCGGGTCGCTGATGTCGGAGAGGTGGGCGATGGCGGTCTCGAGGGACTTCTCGTCGAGACGGATCTTCGCGTAGGCGAGGTCGTCATCGTTGAGCAGCACGAGGTCGGGGCGGCGCATGCCCTTGAGCTCTGGCACCTCGGTGCGGTCGCCGTCGACGTCGACCTCGAGATAGTGCGAGCGCACGAGTGCGCCATCGGTGAGGTCGTAGAAGCCGATGCCCAGACGGTGCGGACGGATCGTCGGGTAGTCAGCCGGCGCGGTCTGCGTCACGGCGAAGCGGGAGATGGTGCCGTCGCTGTCTTCGGTGATGACCGGGGCGAGGGTGTTCACACCGGCGGTCTCCAGCCACTTCTTCGACCAGGTTCCCAGGTCGCGGCCGCTGGTGGCCTCGAGCTCGCTGAGCAGATCGCTGAGCTCGGTGTTGCCCCAGGAGTGCTTGTGGAAGTACTGCGAGACGCCGGCGAAGAAGGCCTCGATGCCCACCCAGGCGGCGAGCTGCTTGAGCACCGATCCACCCTTGGCGTAGGTGATGCCGTCGAAGTTGACCTGCACGTCTTCGAGGTCATTGATCTCGGCGACGATCGGATGCGTCGAGGGCAGCTGATCCTGGCGATAGGCCCAGGTCTTCTCCATCGCGTTGAAGGTGGTCCACGCCTCGGTCCACTCCGTCGCCTCGGCGGTGGCGATGGTGGATGCCCACTCGGCGAACGACTCGTTCAGCCACAGGTCGTTCCACCACTTCATGGTCACGAGGTCGCCGAACCACATGTGGGCCAGCTCGTGCAGGATCGTGACGACGCGTCGTTCCTTGACGGCGTCGGTGACCTTGCTGCGGAAGACGTAGGTCTCGGTGAAGGTCACCGCGCCGGCGTTCTCCATCGCGCCGGCGTTGAACTCCGGCACGAACAGCTGGTCGTACTTGGCGAAGGGGTACGGCACCCCGAACTTCGACTCGAAGTAGGCGAAGCCCTCACGCGTCTTGTCGAAGATGTAGTCGGCGTCGAGGTGCTGCCAGAGGCTCTTGCGTCCGTACACACCGAGGGGGATGACCCGGCCCGAGGCGCTCGTGAGCTCGGAGAACACCGACTCGTAGGGGCCGGCGACGAGGGCGGTGATGTACGACGAGATGCGAGGGGTGGGCTCGAAACCCCAGGTGGCGACCTGCTCACCGTCGTTACCGGTCGCATCGTGCACGATCGGCTCGGGGGTGGGGGAGTTGGACACGACCTTCCATGCAGCCGGCGCGGTGACCGTGAACTGGAAGGTGGCCTTCAGGTCGGGCTGCTCGAACACGGCGAACACGCGCCGTGAGTCGGGCACCTCGAACTGCGAGTAGAGGTAGACCTCGCCGTCGACCGGGTCGACGAAGCGGTGCAGCCCCTCGCCGGTGTTCGTGTACTCGCAGTCGGCGTCGACGACGAGCACATTCTCGGTCTGCAGGTCGCTGAGGGCGATGCGCGAGTCGGCGAACACCTCGGACGGGTCGAGCTGCTCTCCGTTGAGGGAGATCTCGCGCACGTCGCGGGCGATCAGGTCGATGAACGTGAAGCTCCCCGGCGTGGCGGTGAAGCGGACGACGCTGCGCGATCCAAACACCTCCGGGCCCTTCGTGAGGTCGAGGGCGACCTCATAGGACTGGGTGTCGATGACGGCGCGGCGCTCCTGCGCTTCGCTACGGGTGAGGTTCTCTCCAGGCACAGCTTTACTCCCAAGGGTGAGGGGATGTCGTCCTGAGTCGTCGCGGCTGGCGACGACGGCAACCATGACAGCCTACGCCAGACGTCGCATTCGCCGAGTCCGCGGAGGTGGGAGGATGGAGGGGTGAGTGTGATCGAACCGACAGCAGTGCCCTTCGCCTCCCCGGCCGCCGCCCCCGGTCCTCGCTATGTCGAGACCCCTGTCGCCTACGACGGCATCCTCCTCGCCGGCTTCGGCGGACCGGAGGGACAGGACGACGTCATCCCGTTCCTGCGCAACGTCACCCGTGGCCGCGGCATCCCCGACGAACGCCTCGAAGAGGTGGCACACCACTACCGTCACTTCGGTGGTGTGAGCCCGATCAATGCGCAGAACCGCGAGCTCAAGGCGGCGCTGGACGCGGAGCTCGCCCGCCGCGGCATCGACCTTCCGGTCTACTGGGGCAACCGCAACTGGACTCCCTATCTCGAAGAGGCCGTGCAGGATGCCGCGGCCGTCGGGGACACGACGCTGCTGGCCTTCGCCACGAGCGCCTACAGTTCGTTCTCGAGCTGCCGGCAGTACCGTGAGGACTTCGCGCGAGTGCTGCAGACCACCGGCCTTGCTGACACCGTGACGATCGACAAGATCCGTCCGTTCTTCGACCACCCCGGATTCGTGGACGCGTTCCTGCACGGTGTGAAAGAGGCCGTCGAGGGCTTCCTGGCGCAGGGTATCGCGCCCGCTGCGATCCAGATCCTCTTCTCGACCCACAGCATCCCGACCGACGACGCCGTGCGCTCCGGTGCACGTGACATCGACTGGGGTGAGGGCGGTGCCTACGCCGCCCAGCACGAGGCCGTGGCCGCCTGGGTGATGGACAGGGTGCGGTCCCTCGTGCCTGCAGCGGCGGATGTGTCGTGGGAGCTCGTCTACCAGTCGCGATCGGGCCCCCCGTCGCAGCCTTGGCTCGACCCCGACGTCTGCGACGTGATCGCTGAACTGCCCCAGCGCGGTCGTGCCGCCGTCGCCGTGGTCCCCGTCGGGTTCATGAGCGACCACATGGAGGTGCTGTGGGACCTGGACACCGAGGCTGCGGAAGCGGCTGAGGAGGCCGGTCTCGCCTTTGTGCGTACGCCCACCCCGGGCGTGTCGCCGGCATTCGTCGCCGGCATCGTAGATCTCATCGAGGAACGCCTGGAGGGTCGCGTTGCGGCCGAGCGTGCACACGTCACCGATCTCGGCCCCGGTTTCGATGTCTGCCGTCCTGGCTGCTGCGAAAACATCCGTGCGGGGTTCAAGCCCGCGGCGGCCGGCATCGCCCCCTGAGCCGTCATGGGTGCGCATGCCGTCAATAGGATGGAGGGCATGCGCATCCACATCGCCACCGACCACGCCGGGCTGGACTTCTCCACGCAACTGCAGGAGCATCTGCGGGCAGGCGGCCATGAGGTCATCGACCACGGGCCGATCGCCTATGACCCGGTCGACGACTACCCCGCGTTCTGCATCCGGGCGGCGCAGGCCGTGGTCGCCGATCAGACGGCCGGCATCGATGCGCTCGGCGTCGTCTTCGGTGGGTCGGGCAACGGCGAGCAGATCGCGGCGAACAAGGTGCGGGGCATCCGCGCAGCTCTGGTGTGGAATCTGTCGACCGCTGAGCTCGCTCGGGAGCACAACGACGCCAACGTCATCGCGATCGGCGCACGCCAGCACACGTTCGACGAGGTGACGTCGTTCATCGACCGCTTCATCGACACGCCGTTCTCGGGCGAAGAGCGTCACGTGCGCCGGATAGCCCAGATTGCCGACTTCGAACGCGACGGGTCCCTGCTGCCCGACCCGCGGGCCTGACATGCCCGAGGGACATTCCGTCCACCGGATAGCCCGCCAGTTCGCGCGCAACTTCACCGGTAAGCCGGTTGCAGCCTCCAGCCCTCAGGGCCGGTTCGCCGAGGGGGCCGCCGTGCTCGACGGGCGCGAGATGCTGCAGGCCAAGGCTGTCGGCAAGCAGATGTTCCTCGAGTTCGACGGCGACGTCTGGCTGCGGGTGCATTTGGGGCTCTACGGTGCGTGGGACTTCGCCGGTGAGATCCTCGTGGACCCAACGATCGCCTCGGCCAACGGTCGGATGGGCCAGACCAACCAACGCGGCACGGATCTGGACGAGCAGATCTTTGACGACGCCGGCGAGAACTCGCTGAGCTCGATCGGGGCGCCCCGACGGTCCCGCGTGCACGTGCGCATGTCGGAGCAGACGCGCGGTCTCGTCGATGAGGGCGAGCAGTGGCCGCCCCCCGTCGTCGGCCAGGTGCGTCTGCGCCTGCTGACCGACATCACCTGCGCCGACCTGCGCGGACCCACGGCCTGCGTGCTGCAGACGCCCGATGAGGTGCTGGGCACGATCGCGAAGCTGGGGCCCGACCCTCTCGTCGGCGATCCGGCCGAGGGGGAGGAGCGCTTCGTGGCGGCGGTGCGGCGCAAAGCAACGCCCATCGCTTTGCTGCTCATGGATCAGGCCGTCGTCAGCGGCATCGGCAACGTGTACCGCGCCGAGATGCTGTTCCGCGCGCGCCTGAACCCGCACACGCCCGGACGCGACGTGCCGGAGGAAGTGCTGCGCGAACTGTGGCATGACTGGGTGCGGCTGCTCGCGATCGGTGTCGAGACCGGCCAGATGATGACCATGGACGACCTCGACCCCGAGGCGTATCGTGCGGCGATGGCGAGCCGGGACGACCGGCACTGGGTGTATCACCGGGCGGGGCTGCCGTGTCGGGTCTGCGGCACGGAGATCGCACTGGAGGAGATCGGGGCGCGCAAGCTGTACTGGTGCCCTTCCTGTCAGCGCTGAACGCGACACCCCGGGGCATCGGGTCGAACCTGAATGCACGCTGTGAATAGGATGGCCGAATCCGCTCGCGTCCATTCACGATAGGAGACCCCATGGATCTTTCCGGTTTGCAGCAGGCACTCGACTGGCTCAGTGGCGTGATCTGGGGGCCGTTCTTCCTCATTCCACTCCTGCTCGGCACGGGGCTTTACCTCACCATCCGCCTCGGCGGCATCCAGTTCCGCAAGCTCGGCGCCGCGCTGCGCCTGGGACTGTTCACGCGCAAAGACCCCGGAGCTGACGGCGACATCTCGCAGTTCCAGGCGTTGACCACCGCACTCGCGGCGACCGTCGGCACAGGAAACATCGTCGGCGTGGCGACGGCCATCGGCATCGGCGGGCCGGGCGCCCTCTTCTGGATGTGGATCACGGGCCTGCTCGGGATGGCGTCGAAGTACTCGGAGTCTTTCCTCGGCGTGCGCTTCCGCAAGACGGATGCCGCAGGCGAGAAGTCCGGCGGTCCGCAGTACTATCTCGAGCGGGGCATCCCCGGTCCCTTCGGCAAGGTGCTGGCGATCTCGTTCGCGATCTTCGCGGTCATCGCCTGCTTCGGCATCGGCAACATGACCCAGGGCAACTCGATCGCCTCGAACCTGCAGGCGAGCTTCGACGTGCCCACCTGGGTGTCCGGCATCGTCCTCACCGTGTTCGCGATGCTCGTCCTCGTCGGCGGCATCAAGTCGATCGGCAAGGTGACGGCGAGCCTGGTGCCGATCATGATCGTGTTCTACGTGCTCGGCGCCCTGTACATCCTCATCGCCAACATCGGCGGCGTACCGGCCGCGTTCGCTCAGATCTTTAGCGAGGCCTTCACGGGCACGAGCGCCATCGGCGGCTTCGCCGGCTCGGCCATCATCATCGCCGTGCAGTTCGGTGTCGCGCGCGGCATCTTCTCGAACGAGTCGGGCATGGGGTCGGCGGCCATCGCGGCTGCCGCCGCCAAGACCAGCCACCCGGTGCGGCAGGGACTTGTCTCGATGACGCAGACCTTCATCGACACGATCATCGTCGTCACCTGCACCGGCCTGGTCATCATCACGACCGGCGTCTGGCACATGACCGACCCCGCGACCGGTGAGCAGATCAGCCCCGCGCTGATGACGGGGGAGGCGTTCTCGCACGGCCTGCCGGGGGAGTGGGGTCACTACATCGTCACGATCGGTCTCGTGCTGTTCGCCGGGTCGACGATCCTCGGCTGGTCGTACTACGGCGAGCGCAACGTCGAGCGCCTGTTCGGCCGACGCGCGGTCATGCCCTTCCGTATCCTCTTCTCGCTCGTTGTCTTCGTCGGCTGCACCGTGCAGCTCGGCCTCGTCTGGTCGTTCTCCGACGTGATGAACGGTCTGATGGCGGTGCCGAACCTCATCGGTCTGCTCATCCTGTCGGGCCTCGTCGCGCGCGAGACGAAGAAGTACCTCGACAACGACCCGAAGCTGCGGGCGTCGACCGCAGAGGTGGAGTCGTTCATGGCAGGCGACAAGGGGTACGAGGACTGGAAGACCCAGGCGATCCCAGTGATCAAGGGCGCAGGCAAGTAGGTGACAGTCGCGACACGCCATCGTGTCGCGACCTCATTAGGCTGAGAGGATGCGTCAGAATCCCAGCTTCGCGATGACCGACCCGGCCGAGCTGCGCCGCGTCATCGCGGCCTCGCCGTGGGCGATGATCGTCAGCGACGCCGACGAGGGACTGGTGGCCTCGCATTACGTGGTGCTGCTGGACGACGATGCCGATGACCTCACCGTCGTCGGGCATGTCGGGCGGCCCGACGACCTCATTCACGGACTGGGCGAGCGCGAGCTGCTGATCGTGTTCCAGGGCCCCCACGGGTATGTCTCGCCGGGATGGTACGGGGATGTCGCGGCCGTTCCGACCTGGAACTACGTGGCCGTGCACCTGTCCGGTGTGCCGGAGATTCTTAGCGACGACGAGAATCTCCGCGTGCTGGAGCGCATGGTCGATGTCTTCGAGAGCGGCATGGCGCATCCGCGCGGGATGTGGGAGCTGCCGAACGACGACGCCTTCGTGCGGCGTCTGGCGGCGGGCACGGTCGGGTTCAGGCTGCGCCCCACGAAGGTGGTCGCGAAGCGCAAACTCAGTCAGAACAAGCCAGACGATGCGGTGCAGACCGTGATCGCCGAGCTCACCGCAGCAGGCAACAACGCCCTCGCCGAAGAGATGCGCCGTGCCCGTGATGCGCGCCGGAGCGCATCGGCATGATCGCGCCGGGTGAGCAGGTCGGGTTTCTGCGCGCGGTCCGCATGGGCGGGTCGGCGGCTGCGGCATTCGGCGACGAGCCGGTGGATGTCGTCATCGACGGTGGTGCCGTCGCGGACATCGCCCCGACGGGGGCGCTTCGCCCGCGCGGCGCCGTGATCGACGGTGAGGGCGGGCGGGTCGTTCCCGGCCTGTGGGATCACCACGTGCACACCGTGCAGTGGGCATTGCGTGCCCAGCGGTTCGCTCTCGAGAAGGTCACCACGGCGGCGGAGGCGGCGCGGCTGGCGGGCGCTGCGGAGACGCTCTCGGACGGCCGCGTCGTCGGGGCCGGGTTCCGTGACGGCCTCTGGCCGGATGCGCCGTCGCTGGCGCTGCTGGACGCGGCCACAGGCGAGCGGCCCACGTATCTCATCAACGCCGATGTGCACAGCGTGTGGCTGAACACTGCGGCATTCCGTCGCGAAGGATTCATCGCCCCCGTCGACGGGATGCTGCGCGAGCACGATGCCTTCGAGATTTCCCGTCGTCTGAATGCGGCCGATGACGCCACGGCTGACGCGGCCGTGGCGGAGGCGGGTGCGGCGGCGGCAGCCCGTGGTATCACCGGGCTGGTCGACTTCGACATGGCGTGGAATGCCGACGCCTGGCAGCGCCGGGCATCCGCCGGATTCGATGCCCACCACGTCGAGTTCGCGGTCTACCCGGCGGGGTTGCAGCGCGCTATCGACGAGGGCCTGCGCAGCGGCGAGCTGCTGCCGGACACGGCGGGACTGGTGCGGATGGGGCCGCTGAAGCTGATCAGCGACGGATCGCTGGGTACCCGGACCGCTGCCTGCTCCCACGCGTACGCCGGCGACCCGAGCAACTTCGGCGTGCTGACGATCTCGCCCGATGATCTGCGTGAACTGCTCACCTCAGCCACCGCGTCGGGGCTGGAGGTCGCCGTGCATGCGATCGGTGATCGCGCGGTGGCCTCCGCTCTCGATGCGTTCACCTTCACGCAGGCGCGGGGCACGATCGAGCACGCACAGCTGGTGCGGCATGCCGACCTGGCCCGCTTCGCTCACCTCGGAGTGGTCGCCAGCGTGCAGCCGGAGCACGCCGTCGACGATCGGGATCTCGCAACGGGACTCTGGGCGGCCCAACAGTCGATCGGGTACCCGTTGGCATCGCTCCTCACCGCCGGCGTCCAGGTGCGTTTCGGCTCGGATGCTCCGGTGGCTCCGCTGGACCCGTGGCTCACGATCGCGGCAGCTGTGCACCGCACCGGCGACGAGCGGGAGGCGTGGCACCCTGAGGAACGCGTCTCGATCGAGGCGGCCCTGCGGGCCAGCAGCCGACACGGCTCGACCGAGGTGGAGATCGGCGGGGCGGCCGATCTCGTGCTGTGCGGTGCGGATCCGTTGACGTCGACGCGCGAACAGCTGCGGGAGATGCCCGTCATCGCCACCCTGCTCGGCGGTCGGGTGACACATCTGGCCTGACCACACACGGAAGCGGGGGGGGGGGGGGGGGGGGGGGGGGGGCCCCCCCGGGGGGGGGGGGGGGGGGGGGGGGGGGGGGGGGGGGCGCGGGGGGGGGGGGGGG